>JACRKE010000010.1 GCA_016215335.1 Candidatus Vogelbacteria bacterium
CGTTCGCGCTTCGCGCGAACGGCCCCAACTTTTTGGCTCTTCTGGTTGGACAACTTCAGATTCTTCGTAGTGAAATGAAGGAACTACGCAAAATGGAGATTCTTCGGGCGGAGTGTGATGATCTCAAGAGTAGATTGGAGGCGGCAGAGAAGAAGATCATTTTGTAAGCTCAGGCTCTCAATAAACAAAAATGCCACCAAGGACTGAAGGCCAATAGGCGTATAGTCGCATTACGGCCGGCGCGGGTACGCGCCGGCCTAAATTTATTATAGTTTAAGCATTTAAGCATATGCCGCATTCCTGTGTATGCCAGAATAGCGTACGAATCAGTGGTGAATTTTGAACTACCGACTACTGGTTACTGACCACTGGCTGATGTATACTTTTGTAATGTCAGAAGTCGCACTATATCGTAAATATCGCCCATCTGATTTTAAGGAGGTTCTCGGTCAAGATCAGGTCGTCAATGTATTAAAAGGAGCACTTGAGGCTGATAGAATCGCCCACGCATACCTTTTTTCTGGTCCTCGTGGAACTGGGAAGACAAGCATTGCACGCATCCTCGCTCGTGCGGTGGGTACTTCAGAAGTTGATCTCTATGAGATCGACGGAGCGTCGAATCGTGGTATTGATGAAATTCGAGAGATTCGCGATGCGGTTCGCGTTCTCCCATTTGAATCCAAGTACAAGGTGTACATCATTGACGAGGTGCACATGCTTACGAAAGACGCATTCAACGCGCTCCTCAAAACTCTTGAAGAACCACCCGCTCATGTTATTTTTATTCTTGCGACGACAGAATTTCATAAGCTGCCCGAAACCGTAGTCTCCAGATGTCAGACATTCGTATTCAACAAGCCGTCAGAAGCTCTACTCTCAAATGTGGTTGTTGAAACCGCAAAAAAAGAAGGATTCACACTCGACTCAGATGCAGCGACACTGGTAGCGTTACTTGGTGATGGTTCCTTTAGAGACACTTTGGGAATGCTACAGAAAATCGTAAGCGCTTCGAATGACAAAAAGATTTCATACGAAGAGGCGAGATCAATCACGGGTGCGCCCAAACGTGAGCTTGTGCGCGATCTTGTGTCTGCACTTTTTGACAAAGATCTAGCAAAAGGACTTATGGCACTTCGCGAAGCTGGAGAGGCGAATCTGGACATGGCAACCCTTGCGAAAATGTTACTGCATTCACTCCGTCAAATAATGCTCATGCGCTACGCGCCGGACATGTTAGCAATTATAAAAAAAGAAATTTCTGAAGATGAGTTGAAATTTATAGAGGCGGTTCTAAAAAAACCGTACAAAGAATCTCTTTCTGCAGTTCTCATGGCATTTCTTGACGCCTACCAAGAGATCGGCCGTTCAGCAGTGAGAGAACTTCCTCTAGAACTTGCATTCGTGAAATTGCTTGGTGATAAGTAGTTTATACTTGTTCAAGGCGAGGATTCATTATTTGGTCAGAATTGTCTTTCAGGTTTTCCACTAGTCATTATTTACACTAAGATACACGGTCGTTACAGTTAGAGTAATGAGGTATACACCAAAGACGCCAACCAAAAAACAAAGAATACCGGTGAGTAAGGTGATACTCGGAGTTGTCGCTGTCGCCGGCATACTTGCCGTCACAGCTGTTGCTCCGAATGCTCTCAAACTTATCGAAAATATTCCTGGCTTTTCGCGTAGGCGGTATACAATGCGTGATGCAGTTCAAAGGCTTGTGAAGAACGGTTCTTTAAGCTATGTACGGAAGGACGGACATACATTTCTAGAATTATCGAAGAAAGGTAAAAGAGATTTAGCCAGATACAGAACTATGGAGGATTTATGTGAACCGAAGAGGTGGGATGGTAAATGGCGTATCGTAATTTTTGATATAAAAGAATCTTATCGATGGTCGAGGGATCATTTACGAAGAGAGTTGGCGAGTTTTGGTTTCGTCCGCTTACAAAATAGTGTGTGGGTATATCCATATGATGTGGAAGAGGTCGTATCTCTCATTAAGGTAGATCTAAAACTGGGGAGTAAGGTATTGCACGTAACTGCAGAGCGCATAGAAAATGATACAAAACTCAGACAGTTATTTAGCTTACCTCAATGTTGAATTACACTATTTTAAACGGTCGTGACGTATAGTGTAATTATTTTTTTGTTGGAATTCAATCATCAAAACACATGAATTATTTGTGAATAAATATTAAGGTGTGATATAATCTATTGACAAAAGTGTTGGGAGATCGTCTAACGGCAGGACAGCGGCCTTTGAAGCCGTGAATCTTGGTTCGATTCCAAGTCTCCCAGTCAGTGAAATTTATGTACAATCACGCGCCAGAGAATTATAAGTGTCCGCTTTGTTTGCTTGTAAATGGCATCGAAAACGAGCACACAATGGCAAAGCAAGTTGATATTGTGTATCGGGATGATTTAGTAGTGGCTATCATTAACTCTAAGTTCGTCGGCAATAATCCCGGACACGTCATCGTAATGCCCGCGAAACACTTTGAGAATTTGTACGAACTCGAGCCAGAGTACGCGCATAGAATAATTGATATATCACAGAAACTCGCAAAAGCAATTAAGGAAGTGCGCAAGTGTGATGGGATTATGATTAAGCAAGTGAATGAGCCAGCGGCGGGACAAGCAGCTTTCCATTACCACATGCACATAGTGCCGAGATTTAAGGACGATAACTACAATAAAGAAATTGTAAATGGAAATGAGCGAGTCTCTGACCCATCTGAGAGGATCCCATATGCTAAGGCTCTTAAGGAATATTTGAAAAACCACAATGATTAAGGCAGTCATTCTCGATCTCAATGGAGTTTTTATAAAAAGTCCGCGGCTTAGTGATGGGTTTTCTGAAAAGTTTAACGTGCCCAAAGATGATTTTTTAATTGCGCTAAAAAGTGTGATGGCTATGGCACGTCTGCCAAATGCCGGTGATTCATTTGAGTTATGGAAGGCATATCTAGATAAATGGGGTCTTAGTTTGTCGAAAGAAGATTTCTTTGACTTTTGGTTTACTTCTGAAAGCGAGGTCTCGGATATGATTAATTTGGCAGGCGAGCTGAAGCATAGGAAAATTAAAATTTTTATCGTTTCTAATAATTTCAAGGAAAGAACAGATTATTACGATAAGACATTTCCATTCATAAAAGAAATAGCAGAAAAAGTATATTACTCGTGGCAGACAGGGCTATTGAAGCCCGACGAAAAAGCCTATAAACTTATTTTGACTGAAAATAACTTAGCACCGGAGGAGTGCCTATATTTTGACGATTCAGAAGAGAATGTAAATGTGGCCTCTCGTCTTGGAATTAAATCGTTTATTTTTAAGAGCTCAGAAGATGTAAGAAGCAAATGTTCGATATAATTTACTTCACATTCATTGCTTCGCTTATGTGTGCCATGTATTTTGTGGTGTATTTTGTGGCGCCGAAGTTTTTTGAGAAAACTTCGGCGCCACTTGCATGGAAGCATACTTTGCGTTCCCTTGTTGTTATTTTAGTAACTGCCTTTATTGCTATGTACTTAGTATTTGCTACTCCAAGTGAATGGTGGGGGAATCGTATTCAGCACGCCCTGGGGGGTGGCTTTGTGGCTACTATGGTGTGTTATTTAGCAGTGAAAGATAGTAAAATAAAATTGAGTTATCTACAATTCATCTTTGCAACTCTAATGCTCGTATCACTACTTGGGGTTGGGAATGAAGTTGTTGAATACCTAGCGCAGCATTTCCTAGACATTATTTCTGCGGCAACGGTTGATGACACATGGCTCGATCTTGTAAGTAATTTGGTTGGTATAGCTGTAGGGCTAATTTGTTTTACTCCTTTCATTCGCAATAATTCAGAAGCAAGGATATAATCAGACTACTATGAACAAAACAATACTTGATCTGTTAAATAAGGAGCGAATTAGCGTACTTTCACTTATTCTACCTAACGGTAATTCCCATTCGGCCACAATGCATTTTTCATTCACGCCTGAAGCATTTAAATTTTACTTTCAAACAGCGAATAGTTCGATTAAGGTAATGGGCTTACTCAGCGGTGAGACGACGAAAGCTTCTCTAGTTATTGGTACAAGTGAAGTGGATTGGAGTACATTTCAGGCCCACGGCACAATTCATGCCATATCAGACCAGGCCGAACTCGATAAGATTTACAAAATACACTATTTAAAGCAGCCTCAAGCAGAGCAGTACAAAAGCGATCCGGAAACAATGTTTCTAGAATTTACACCAACGTGGTGGAGGCATACAGATTTCAAAGTACAGCCCGAAACCATAATTGAAATGGATAATGGAGCTATTAAGTGATTTAATTTACATAGATGACTACGGACTACTCGGCAAGAACTTCTACTGGCGTCGCCGCGAGGTTTACAATGTAACCGAGGAGGAACTTAAAACTGCTGGGATACTTAATGATCGCGTGCAAGTTCATGTCGACATTATTGAGCCCCTTAAGGTGGCTGATAAGAAATTTCAAGAACGCGGAATGCGCATATTTATTCAAGAGGGATGGAGGCCGGAAGCTCTGTACAGACTGATTAAAGATAAAAGAACCACAAAGGAAGGAAAAGATGAAATTGATAAATTGTTTAATTTTGTGGACATGCCACATGCCTTAGGAAGGTCAGTATACATCTGTCCATGGGATCCAATTAAAGATGCACAAATATATACAAGGAAGGGAGAGGATGGTAATGATGCACTGTTTGTCGATTTTTATAAAGATAAGCACGACGCCTTAAGCGGGCAATATCAGGAACTTCAGGTACTTATGATTAATACAATGATTTCGTGTGGATTTCGTCTTGGTACAAAGCGTGAGTATTTTCATTTTGATTATCGGCCGGACGAACCAGAAAACTATGGCAACAGATAATCCGGTTGGAGTAACTTTTGTTCTTTTGAAGCCATCCGATAAAATATTGATTTCTCAGCGTAACGATGGTAATGGAAAGAAGATTCCATTTCCAAACACGTGGTGTTTCCCCGGAGAAACTATTGAAGCTGGAGAAACGCCAATCGAAGCAGTTTTAAGAGGTGGCCCAGAAGAGTTTGATATTGAAATCAAGAAGAATGATTGTGTGGAATTGTGCAGATATGTGCACGGTGGTGCTTTGGATGTTGTATTTGTGTGTAGAGTAATCGAAGATACTAAGGGTAATTTGAAGGAAGGACAAGATATGAAATGGGTCAATCTTGAAGTGGTTAAATCAATGAAGTTAGGATGGGATCAGGATGAGATATTACCGATACTAGAAAAGTTCATGAAATTGAGTAAATAAAAAAAGCTGCTGGGTTGGAACCATTACCCGCGGCTTTTCAAGTTACGAGTACTTTATGGCGTCATTTTGTCCCAAATTTTAGGGTCGTTCGCTCCGTCTATTTTAAATATCGCAACACCCCTTATTCTGCATGATTTAGTGAGTGTAATTAGGTTATGCGCCAAGAGTGGGCAATCAAAAAATTTTTTGCTACAATCTCCAAAATATGAAAAAAGCTTTAGTGACAGGGGCGAGTGGCGGAATTGGAAGGGCTTTTGCGAAGGCGCTCGCTCGAGATGGATATTCTATTACTCTGATTGCTCGAAGTGATGACAAACTTAAATTGGTACAAGACGAACTTGCAGGGGAGGGACATAAATATATTGTGGCTGACTTGGCTGAGAAGGTCGGGGTCGAAAAAATTTCTTCTGAAATTTTTTCGACCCACTACGACCTCCTTATAAACAATGCGGGTGCTGGTTATTATGACGAGTTTACGAAACAGCCATTACAAAAATGGCAGCAGATTATGCGACTCAATTGTGACTCATTACTTGAACTCACCTACGCTTATTTAAAAAATGCGAAACAGGGAGATGTAATTGTAAACATAGCTTCAATCCTAGCGGAGCTACCTTATCCTCCGGGAGCTGTCTACGCCGCGTCAAAGGCTTTTGTATTATCGCTCACTGAATCACTATGGTATGAACAAGAGAAGAAAGGAGTTTTTGTTCTCGCAGTCTGTCCTGGCGTGACAGAGACAGGATTTCACGTGGCTGCAGGAGGCCTTGAAACAGAGAAAGCAGCGCAGTCACTCACTCAAACTCCCGATGAGGTCGTCGAGGAGACAATGAGGGCCCTCGCTTTACGCTCGGGCCCAACTCTTATAACAGGCTGGAAAAACAAATTAGGCCTCTTTCTCGCACGCTTCGTAACAAGAAGAAGACTTCTTAAAATCATGGGCTCATGGTAGGTAAAACTAAACGGACGGAATGGTTAATTTGACTAATAGCGTTGTATGATATATAGTTTGGATAGTAAATGAAGGTCCCTACAATCAGTTGATTTCCCAGAAGGAGGTGATTTTTATTTCCGAGGAAAAGAAGCAAAGGGAATATCGTGGTACCATTACCCGGATTCTCCGGCCAGCGAGGCGAGGAGACAATAGGCAGCCCTTCGCCTTTGTTGATCTTTCTGAGCCTTCATTCCGACGATTGAAGTATCAGACCGTGACGTTCACACTTGCGGATACTGTCTGGAAGGACGTACATGAACCCCAAGTCGGGCTCGAGGTTGTTCCCTCGAGTCTGCAGAAGTTCGACACCGGTTGGCGCGCCATGTCGGCGCGACCAGTTAAGCCGGAAGACAGTGAAGAAAAGTAACCAAGAAAGGTTTGGCCGTCTGCCGAACCCAAGAAAGAAAAGAAAAGGTGAAAAAGTGACCGAAAGAAGAATGACCCTCTCCGTGTCTGACCTCAAGGTCGTCCTGTTCGTTCGCAAGGAACTAGACCAGGACAGGGTGCTCCAGTTTGCACTTCGCTACGAAGCAGGAGAAGGAGAAAAGCTGGGACCGCTCCTCGTGAACGAAGACTATGAAATCATAGATGGGCGGCACCGCTTCGCCGCACTTCCCCTCGCCAGCATCTTGACCGTGGAGTGCATCGTGCGTTGCTTCGCCTCCAAGGAAGAGGAACTGATCACGGCCTTCGTTGCCAACATGGGTGGCGCAATGCCCCCGACCACAGAGGACTTCCACTTCGTAATTAACCAACTCATGGATCAGCGTCTCACAAGACGCCAGACCCAGAACAGGTTCGAGTCGTACGTTCCCAAGACCATCATGCGACGCTACTGCGACGAAGTTCAGTCGAAGAGGAACCACTCCGCGATGGCGAAGGCTCGGGCTGTGGTCTCGAACGGTGAGATGAAGGTCGATGAAGCGGCCGTGAAGTTTGCGGTCGACCCCAAAGCCTTGAAGGACCTAATCGCGGGCGTCAGGAACCGTCAGAAGACTGTCGGGCGTGAACTCGGCGTGATCAAGGTGGAACTCGCGAAGCGTCACAAGGCCCTTTCCGTCTACATGCAGAAGATGTTCGCCGATCTGTTCAAAAAGTACGAAGATGGCGACATCGACTGGAAGTTCGCAGAGACCGTCTTCGGCCAGATCGACAGGGCACGGAAACGCTCGGGGGAGATGATCAACGAGATTCGCGCTCGTTTCGAGGCCATCAGGAAGAGAGAGGAGACGAGCAAGAGTTGACGGAGCTCATCGGCTAACTGGCCACACGCCCCCGAACCGGTAACACGGTTCGGGGGCAAAATCTCGCGGAAAATTTTTCCATACTTTCGAAAAACCAGTTTTCATGTTAGCTTTGCCATTAGCAAGCACACTTGAAAGGAGGTGACAGCTAGATGCCGCTACTTACAGTTTCAGCCAGACCGGGTGCTGGAAAGACAGCGACAACAGAGTTGCTAATCGAATGGTTCGATGCGAAACGTGTACCAAGTCTTACAACAAGACCGCTTGGAACACGCGACCTGAATCCATTCCCTGAGTACATCGAAGTCACAGTGGAAGATCTCGATCTCATGGAAGAAAACGATGAGCTCGCGTGGCGCGTGAAAGTGCATGATTACGAGTATGCTACGACGTGGGGCGATCTAGAAGTTGCCTGCGCTAGTAACGAACTTTGGATCATGGTGATCGCTCACAATGTGGTAAAGAACGTTCACGCGCTTAGCTTTGAAGACCGTATCCTTTCTGTGTATCTTCTTGCCGAGTCCGATGATTTTCTACGCGCTAACATGCTAAACCGCGGAGACGATCCTGTCGAGATCGAGCGCAGGCTGCTGTCATCTGCAAATTGGGATGAAGAGTACATGAAGTGCCTTGTCCCGTACGTCACATTGAGGAGCATGAGAATGGCGAGCGTCCGGGCAATGGCGCGGATGATGACCAAGATCCTCATGAGGAAGTTTCCGAAACTCACATACAAAGGCCCCACGGCCCCCTAAAAGCCCCCGCATTCCGGGGGCAGCCTTGTATTATTTTTGCTCTTTTAAGACTACACAAGACTACCTTGTGTGCTACTTTCTATCCTTGATTTCAGCTTCTATATTTTTTGTAAATTCTTCCAGTCCTTGCGCTCCCATCTGTCCTCTTTCTCTCGATTCAACTCCGACTTTGCTCGCTTCGATCTCTTTGTCTCCGATTATAAGAATGTATGGCACTTTAGTCATTTTTGCCGCTCTGATTTTCTTGCCAAGCGTATCGTTGTCTCTATTCAGTTCAACACGAACTCCTGCGGTTTTAAGTTTCCGGTAAACCTCTTCAGAATATTCAAGATGCTTTTCTGAAATTGGAAGGATCACAACTTGTACAGGCGAGAGCCATGTGGGAAACGCGCCAGCGTAATGTTCGATGAGTATTCCCATGAAGCGGTCAGGAGATCCGATTAAGGCTCTATGAATCATTACCGGTGTTTTCTTGGTTCCGTCCGAGTCTGTGTATTCAAGGCCGAATCGTCCCGGCATATTGAAGTCGAGCTGAATTGTCGAAATCTGCCACTCACGACCAATGGCGTCGACCGCCATAATATCAATTTTCGGTCCGTAGAAAGCCGCTTCGCCAATCGCTTCCTTGTGCTCAATTTTATGATCGACGAGCAGTTTACGCAAAATCGGCTCAGCGCGATTCCACACCTCATCAGAACCAAGATACTTTTCTTTATTGTTCGGGTCTTTTAAAGACAGTCGCATCCAGTAGCTTATCTTGTAGGTTGCTAGTGCTTTTTTGATGGCTTCGAGAATGTTTGAGATCTCAGACTCGATCTGATCTTCTCTGCAGAAGTCGTGGCCATCGTCTTGCGAGAATGATCGGAGACGAGTAAGGCCAGATAGTTCACCGGGGCGTTCATCACGATACAGAACAGCAAAATCAGAAAATCTAATCGGTAGATCTCTGTAGCTTCGAGGGTTGCTTGCGTAAATCTGAGTATGCTGTGGACAGTTCATTGGTTTTAGAAACATCTCGTCCTTGGCATATTGCGAAACCACCGAAAGCATGTCTTCTTTGTATTTATCATAATGGCCGGAAATTTTAAAAAGCTCGGCCTTGTTTATGTTTGGCGTGTGCACTTCACCAAAGCCGAGCTCGTTATTGAGCTCTCTTGAAAAAGTAATTATGGCTTCTCTTACAATGTTTCCCTTTGGGGTGAAGAGTGGCATGCCTGGACCAACAAGATCAGAGAACACTAATAGATCAAGTTCTCGACCGAGTTTCCTGTGATCTCTTTTTTTCGCCTCCTCAAGCATTGTGAGATATTTATCGAGTTCATCTTTTGAACTGAAAGCTAGACCGTAAATTCTAGTAAGCATTGGATTCTTCTCGCTTCCGCGCCAATATGCACCGGCGAGCTTGTCTAACTTAAAAGCGCTGGCATCAATCTCTGAAGTATTCTCCACATGTCCGCCACGGCAAAGGTCAGTGAATTTTCCCACAGTATATGCAGTCATTTTCTCTCCATTTCTGTGGAGTTCCTCTATCATCTCGAGCTTGAAAGGGGAGTCGCCAAAAAGTTTCTTTGCTTCTGCGTAATCCACCTCTTGTCCGGTCATTGAATGTTTGCCTTTGATGAGCTCCTTCATTTTGGCTTCAATTTTCGGTAGCTCTTCAGAAGAAAGTGCGCTAGACAGAAGCATGTCGTAGTAGAAACCATTGTCGATTGTAGGACCGATTGCGAGTTGTACTTTCGGATCCTGTTCTTGTATCACCCAAGCTAAAATGTGAGCGAGCGTGTGTCTGATTTTGTGAAGCTGGTCTTCTTTTTGATTTTCCATGTTACTGTTTATTTTTAATTTTTTGTAAGTGTACCAAATAATACTAAAAAACTCCCCTAATGGGAGCCTTGTCTTTGTAAACACAACAAGCACTCCCATTAGGGGCGTGTAGTTGTTGTCGCAGTGGCAAGCAAAATATTCATGTAGTTTTAGTATAAATGTTCTAAAGTCAGTGTCAAACATTTTACTCGGGAAGATTTAAACGTAAAGCATACTTGACAGTATCCTCATATGTGCTGTAAAGTACAAACGGAAGATTGTTGCAGGCATATCAGCTTGCCAAAGGTCTCAGTGAGACTTTTGCATATTGAACAGTCATGAATCTTGAAAGGGAGTCAGATCTTGAGCAGAAGCAAAAAAGCTGAAAGTAAGCCTGAAGCGAAGGCGGTGGCAGGGGTCAATCCTTGCCCTTGCGGGTGTGGAAAGTGGGCTAGAGTAATCTGCGCCAACTATCCGGATGGGCTCTACATTGAGAGCAAGATGCAAGGAATCACCATGATGTCATCTCTGAATCGCATCAATGGTGCGTCTGAGGATGAACTCAAAGCGATCGACAATGGATTGTCCGGTGTAAATCTGCGAGACAATAGTGCGGGCGACGAGCAGCTTAGGGCACAATCGCTTGTGTATCCTAAGTCAGTAATCATGTCTGCTTCAGCGAGGTCTGTGAAATTGGCAAATGCTGAGGCGGAGATGATCAAGTTTCAGCAACTCGATGACATAGTTCCCCCAACTTTCAACGCAGATGAAGTCAGGGCTGCCGAGCGCGAGCTCAAGGCACGAGTTGCCCGCGAACCCGAAGCGACTGTGTTTAGTTGCTCTGAGACGCGAGAAAAAGTAGTAGTCATCGAGGGTCGCGATTGGACTCGCATCGTTGGATTCGTTCACGGCCCAACTCTCGAGGCAGTGCGTGGCCTGGTCGAGTCAGATGTGTTTCGTTCTGATGACTTCGATCAGATTGCGACTGTTATTACTGAAGCCAAGTTGCCCTTGGGGCGGAGAGTCAAGGAAGTTCCCATGATCTCGATATTCAAGGCGAAGTCTGGCAGAACTTTCATTCGGTTTAGAATCGGCGGCTTCTACGGTGAGAAGTACATCGAGTACGAGCCCGAAGCCATCGATCTTTTGGATGATGCCATCAAGAAGAATTTGGTATCTGTCGGGAATTACGATGAGCTCAAGGCGAAGATCGAGTCGGCCAAGCTCATGCCTGGCGGCGAAGAGGTCAACGAAGCTGTCAGTGTTGGCAAGTTCACTGGAATAATTTGCCGACGTGGCGACAGTGTGGTCGAGACATACATCACACAAGACGCTACATTCGTGCTTGGACTTGACGGCATTAGAGTCGTGAGTGGTCTACCTAAGGGGCTCGAGTCAGTGCTTCGGCATCTGCTTGACGACCCATCGAACCCGTAAGACACCAAGTAGTCAAGCATCAGCTACATCAATTAAGATGCAATCGCCCCGGGCGCCGCAAGGCCCCGGGGTATTCTATTGTTTAAACAGTAATTTCTTTAAAGGCCTCGGCCACGATACTCGGCTCGCCATTGCGAAACGAGAGGCGGCCGCGAACAGCCACGCATTTGTCAGCTACTATGATCTCTTTGAATTCTGTGAGAATTTTTGGAAACACCACCACTTCGATTGAGTCTAGGAAATCAGCAACTTTGAGGAACGCCATGTGATCATTCTTCTTTGTAAAAATCAGTTTGACCGATTCTATAAGTCCGCCAATAATCACAGCCGAACCTTCGTTACCTTTCTTTATTGAAGCAATATCTTTGTCAGCTTTTTTGAATCTATCTTTGAACTGCTCAAGAGGATGACCTGATACATAAAGACCGAGCAACTCTTTTTCCCACGCGAGGCGATCCATGAGCTTGACCGGTTCAGAGGGTTTAAGCGTAAGTGTTGGTACTGATTTCCTGTCGTCAATGAGTCCGAAGAGGGAAGTTTGGCTCGCGTTTACTCCCGCCTCGTCTTTGTTGTACTGAAGTGCGTCATCGAGATTAAACATGAGCTGTCCGCGTTCTCCCAAGTGATCCATAGCTCCTGCTTTGATTAGTGCTTCGAGCGATTTCTTGTTTAGATTTTTGTGCTTCACGCGATCAAGAAAATTCGCATAGGAAACAAATTTACCGTGCTCCTTGCGTTCTGTGATTATTGCGTCTGCGATTTCTTTGCCTAGGTTTTTAATCGTATAAAGTCCAAAACGAATCTGATCATGTTTTTCTTCAGGATGGTCGGCGACTTCACGATCCTTCAAGGTCGTGAAGTCGCCGTAGCTTTCGTTGATCTCTGGCGGCAGTACCGGAATCTTCATTTTTTTACACTCTTCAATAATCTTCGCGATCTCTTCTACGTCTCCCGATTCGGCAGTGAGCACTGCTGTCATGTATTCGGCAGGAAAGTTTGCTTTGAGGTAAGCCGTCTGATAAGCCACGCGTCCATAGCTTGCAGCGTGCGCTTTGTTGAAACCGTAGGCTGCGAATGGTTCGATCCATGCCCAGATCTCTTCCGCTTTCTTACGTGGCCACTTAGACACATCTACACATCCTTGAATGAACTTCTCTTTCTGCTTTGCCATCTCTTCTGGGATTTTCTTGCCCACAGCCTTGCGAAATTTGTCTACTTCCCCCCATGAATAGCCCGCAAGATTGTGAGCCATAATAAGCAGGTCATCTTGATAAACCAGAATTCCGTATGTTTGTTTAAGGATCGGCTCGAGCGCCTGGTCCATATATTTAATGAGTTCCGGATGATGTTTGCGCTCAATAAATTGCGGAATGAATTGAAGAGGCCCCGGACGATAGAGTGCCACCATAGCGTTAATGTCGTGGATACTCGTGGGCTTCAACTCCATGAGCCACTTCGTCATGCCGTCTCCGTTAAGCTGGAAAAGTCCCATGGTTTCGCCGTGCGCAAGCATGTAAAAAGTTTTTTTGTCATCGAGCGGAATCTCCTCAATATCAATATTTAGGTCGCGATGAATCTTTATTAGTTTAATCGCATTCGCAAGAATTGTGAGATTCCTGATGCCAAGAAAATCGAATTTAGTAAGTCCGACTCCGTCTTCGCCCACCGTGTACATGTCGTACTGTGTAATAATCTTGCCGCCCTTAGGGTCAAACTGAAGCGCAGCGTACTCGATTAAAGGTTCTGGAGAAATTACGACTCCAGCGGCGTGCACTGACACGTGTCTTACACATCCTTCGAGTTTTTTTGCAAGGTCCAAGATCTCTTTTGCTGTCTTGTCGTTCTCGTACATTTTTTTGAGTTCCGGCTCAAGCTCCATTGCGTGATCAATGGTCATGGGGAATCCTTGCGAACCCATGGGTATTAATTTTGAGATGGTGTCGCCGATTTGATACGGGTGGCCAAGGGCGCGCGCGACGTCTCGAACGGCGCCACGCGCCATCATTGTTCCAAACGTGCCGATTTGCGCTACTTTGTCATCGCCGTATTTACGTTTGGTATAGTCTAGAACTTCTTCGCGTCTGTTGTCCGCGAAGTCCATATCTATATCGGGCGCCGAAGGGCGTTCAGGGTTTAAGAAACGCTCAAAGGGAATTTTGTATTCGAGAGGATTTAATTTTGTAATCCCGAGTAAATAAGTGGTCATCGATCCAGCGACAGATCCTCTGATGTTTGAGTAAATGTCGCTTTCAGTGGCGAAACGAATTATATCTTCAACAACAAGAAAGTACGCAGCAT
Source organism: Candidatus Vogelbacteria bacterium (assembly GCA_016215335.1). Classification (GTDB taxonomy): domain Bacteria; phylum Patescibacteriota; class Minisyncoccia; order Phycocordibacterales; family JACRKE01; genus JACRKE01. The sequence goes on from JACRKE010000010.1 coordinate 13,830, forward strand.
AACCTTTGAACTTTATTATTCCAAGCTCATATTCAAGACGTTCGAGAACCGCAGTGTCACCTACGAGCTTGCGTTTCTCAAGTCCTTTTTCGCAAAGATATCTAAGCTCTTCGTCAGGGTTTCGACCGGATTCAATTTTGTATTCCGGGAAAATGAATTTACCTATGGTAAGTTCGAGCTCACACTGTTCTGCAATTTTTACAGTGTTGTCGACAGCTTCGGGACATTCGGCAAAATGTTCACGTGCTGTTTCCTCGTTTATAAAAGAGTAATCATCATCTCCAAAGCTAAATCTGTTTGCGTCTTGTGTAGTTGCGTCAGTCTGAATAGAGAGGAGTGTGTCGTGAGCCTTATGGTCATCTCCACAAAGGTAGTGTGAATCTTGAGTAGCTACGAGTGGAATGTTTAATTTTTTTGATTGCGCGATAATAGCCGCTTTAATTTCATCCATTCTCTCAAGTTTTGGATGATGCATGACTTCAAGATAGAAGTTTTCTGGGCCAAAGATTGACTGATATTCGCGTGCTAGGCGTTCGGCTTCTTCTTCGTCTTTGTTCCAGAGCGCCTTACAAAATTCACCACCAAGACATCCAGAAAGACAGATTATACCTTCGTGGTACTGGCGAAGCAGATCCTTATCCATGCGCGGTTTGTAATAGTAACCCTCGAGGTTTGATTTCGTCACAAGTTTCATCAAGTTCTTGTAACCCGTCATGTTTTTGGCAAGAAGTGTGATGTGGAAGCGTTTATTGTCGATGCCCGGTTGTTTATCAAAGCGTGTTCGGTTAGCGATGTAGCCTTCGACTCCCATGATTGCTTTAACACCCTGCTTTTTTGCAGTCATATAGAACTCGATCGCTCCGTACATATTGCCGTGGTCGGTAATAGCGAGTGCTGGCATTTCGCGCTCCTTTGCTAGTTTTACAAGCCCATCCACTTTAGAAAGACCGTCTAGGAGAGAGTAGTGTGAGTGAGTATGTAAATGAACGAATTTGGATGCCATAAATATTGGCACAGTATAGCAGATTGGATGGGTGTGGAAAAAATAGACAAAAACAAAACCTCGCGGGAGCGAGGGGACTGTCGGGCTGCCGCCTAGGCGACAGCCCGACAGTCAAGAAAAGATCCATCTGATGAGACGGACCGGAAGCGTTACGATCCAGACTATCAGATTGAATGCGGACATGACGAGCCACTTAAAAGGTGCGGTCAAAAGGGTAACTACCCAAATGATTGCCTTCGGAATGGCCATCACTACCCATTTAATCCCTTGGTATAGATTGGTCTGAAGCCACCCGATAGCCGCCCAGTATCGCTTCCACCACTTCACTGGGTCGATGATGCAGTAGAAGTAGGAGCTCTTGAGGTATTCGAACACTTTCTGCCTCCATTCTAATTTTTTGCTATCTGTATAATATCATAAAATAGGTAAAAAGTAAAGTTTATGTAGTAGGTGCTATAATTTTAATATGACAAATCCAGACTGGATAATCGGAATAGACGAGGCGGGAAGAGGTCCGCTTGCCGGGCCTGTGGCTGTAGGTGCTGTGGCTATGAGGTTTGATGATTACAATAAAGAAAAGTTGATAGCTGAAAAGATTCACGACTCCAAGAAACTCACGGAGAAAGGGAGAGAAAAGTGGTTTGAATGGATGAAGGCAGAAACTAAGGCTGGACGAATGCATTACGTAGTGTCACTTGTGAGCGCACGGACCATTGACGAGCATGGGATAGTCTCATCGATAGCGGCCGGAATTAAAAATTGTTTGGATAAGCTTGAGAAGAAAATTGCAATGGTTTACTTGGAAGCCGAGCTTCCAAGTAAACCATTGCTAGATAATTTGGCACATTATGCTGGGCAAATAGAAATCCTCCTCGATGGGGGATTGAAGGCTCCAGATAAATTTACAAATCAAAAGACAATTATTAGAGGTGATGAGAGCGAGCCCATAATTTCGCTCGCATCGATTGCAGCAAAAGTCACTCGCGATGCGATGATGATTGAACTTGGTAAAAAATTTCCAAACTATGGCTTCGAAAAGCATAAAGGCTACGGGACAAAAGTTCACATAGAAAAAATATTACGTCACGGAATTTCGCTCGAACACAGAATATCCTTTTGTGAGGGCATTACTAGACAACAGTAACCATTGACATTGAAACACGATTGCTAAACTGTCAAATTTAGTGTATAATACTGGTCAGATAGTCACCGCTCTCACAATGTATCAGAGCGGGGTTACAACTAAAGGAAGAAGAAAAAGGAGGGCACCTAACTCGACTCACCATACCCTCCTCGGAGCACTCGTTCGCCACGGGCTGTGGCGACGCTCACTCTCGCGCCGTCGCGCTGCGAGAGTCTCCTCCGAGGGTACGGTTTCGGCGAGTTATGTGCCCCGACAGAGACGACGGAAATACAGAACTTTGTTTCAGAGAATGTGGACGTGCTGCGCGCGCCCACTACGAAAGGACGGTGAGGTAGCTATGATGAAGCGCCTCGCAATCGCGACTGCGGTCGCACTTGTTCTCGGATGTCTCATGGCTTTGGCCATTCGGCCGGCCGACTCGGCGCACTACCTGCGTCAGTCGGCCGACGCCGAAGTGGCCGAACTTCTAGGCGAGGGTTGGACTCTCGATCGGGTTGCAGCCATCGAGGCCGAGGGGGCGGAGCGGGCGAGGGAGAATGAGAGAGAGACTCGGTTCCCGCATCTCGTCTTGTCTCTTCGAGAGTATCCTAAACTCGAATCGGTCGCCAGAACTTTTTCGGCAACGGCTCTAGAGTCCGCAGCAGCCAGCTGTGGAACTTCGAGTCTGCTCGTTGTGGAATCTGTTCTCGACCCTGCGAATCCTTTGCCAGTCATGCGCATGAAGCAGCTCGCCAAGGGACTTGCCGAGAAGGGAATCACTGGGGTGAAGCGATTCGTCGCCGATCCTCAAGATTCGTTCAATCGTTTTGGTCGCTGGGTAGACCGAAAGGTCGAAGGTGGCCTCAGCGGCATCGGGCAGTCCCTAGAGTCGACCGTTTCGAAGATGTCGACCGAGGGTGTCGAAGCCGGTCTCGGGACCACACCACTCACTCGAGTGGAGGCTGCGGAGCAGATCCTGGCCAGCATCCTGAACGAGGGTTGGTCGTTCCTCGGGACCCACTACACAGTGGGACTCGATGGGAAGGTCCAGCCACTTCCTGGGGCCATCGTCATAAACTTCATGACGTCGGGACTCACTAACGCGGAGCGCAAGTTCACGCGTGGTGAGTCGCTCACGTCAGGAGACGTGGCGAATGCTGCACTCGACGTAGTTGCCATTGGTGGGCTCTGGAAAGCTGCCAAGGCCGCGGGAGCTGCGAACGCTGCTCGTCGGTCCGCTATCCTGGCCGCGCCTCTCAAGGGCGCTGTGAAGGGTGGCAAGTTGGCGTCGGTCGGATCCAAGGTGGCGGCCTTCGGCAAGGCGGGACTTCGGTCACGTTTGGCCAAGGGTGCAGTCGCGGGCGCGATCGCATACGGCCTGTACCGCAACCCGCAATGGGTCACGGCCGCCGCGGGCTTCATTGCCCGCCAGATGGGCTGGAGTGAACTCGCAGTTCAGATGGCGCTCTGGTTCGTAATCTTGGGTATTCCGCTCTTTCTGCTTGCGGGTCTCTGGGGCCCTCTTGCATTGATTGCTTTCAAGCTCGCCCAGTTTGTGGTGAGGAGGATGCAGAACTCCGCGCCACCCAAGGTCCTTCATCCTGCAGGTTCTTCTTCCTGAAGTTCCCCTCGCGGTGCGCGCCAGCGCGCACCGCGAGGGGTTCGGTCCCGCTTTGTCCGTCTGTTGGTGGATACTAGATGCGGTGACTACGCCTCGGCTCACCCCGAGGCTTTCCTTTTTGCCAAATTTTTACAAATTGCACATCTCAAATCTTTATATATAATGCTGGAGGAAAAGTATTCTGTTGAAAAGCGATAGAAGGGAGACAGGAATGAAGACAAGGTTGTTGGAGTTCGGATTGTTTCTCGTGACTAGTTTGCAGGTTTCCATGTTTGCAATCCCGATCGTTCAGTTGGTCACTGGCAAGGGTTGGTGGAAAGAGACATGGCTAAAGCGAATTGAGTATTTGCTCACTGGCACTACATCTGCTTTTGTGAGTTACTGCGTCATCGCATCCTGTTGGGGTCTGGGTGTCATAGACTTCGAGAGTGCCTCACCAGTAGTCATGGGTTTCGTTTTTCTCATACTCCCCACGGCGGTGGCAATAATTGCGATAGACGTTCATCTTCATCGCAATTCCGAGTCAGGTTAGTTTGGGCTAGACTTCTTGTAACTGCCTGACGCCTCGGCTCACCCCGAGGCTTTTCTTTCGCAAAAAAATATTTCCTTACAAACTGAATACTTAACAAGGCCAAACAAGGTTCAACCCTGCTACAAGCTACAAGGTTGAACCTTGTAAATCGGAACTCGTTTTAAATATATTGTCCACTTATGTTAATTCAGCGATCGCGGTTATAAAATAGCCTGATTTTCCATATTCGGTCATTACCACTATTTGTCGCGGTCGCTGATGATACTGGTAAGCGCGTTTTTTGTGTTTTACGTCATGTGTAGCATAGTTGCGTTTCGGCTCATTTTGGGGTAATATGCACATCACTTGTAACTAATAATTTAAATCACACGAAATGGTAGTACACATGAGACACACCCGGTCGCAGACCGGAAGCAGACGTTCACATCACGCGCTCAAAGGGAGCTCGACTTCCGCTTGTCCCAAGTGTAAAGCGCCAAAGCAGTCACACAGAATGTGCTCAAATTGCGGAACATATAACGGCCGTGAGATGGTGAATGTTTTGAAGAAATTGGAAAAGAAGGAGACCAGAAAAAAGAAGGCAGAGGATTCCAAGAAGGCCTAAATTCCTAAAAAAACTTTCCACCTTAACACATGTTTGTTTTGTGTTATTCTAGTGTGTATATCCCGCCTCGACGGCGGGCAAGCTAAATATAAAAAAGTTCTTTCAATAAACACATGGCCAACAGACATCTTTCACGCAGTATTGTTATGCAGTCATTATTTGAACGAGATTTCAAGAATCTTCCAGTCGCTTCTATTAGAGAAATAATTGATAGAAACGTTGATGAGTTTGCGCCAGGAATTACGGATAAAACTTTTATTGAATCTTTGGCAAAGAACGTTCTCGAAAAACAGCCGGTACTCGATGACATTATAGTAAAAGCCGCTCCTGAGTGGCCGCTTGAGAAAATTTCTGTTGTAGACAGAAATATTTTGCGCTTAGGACTCTTTGAACTTCTTTTTACAAGTAAAAAAGAGGTGCCTTCACGTGTTGCAATCAACGAAGCCATTGAACTTGCGAAAACTTTCGGCGGAGAATCGAGTGGAAGATTTGTAAACGGTGTACTCGGTACAGTGTATCGCGAGATGGGAGGTCCTGAAGCAGAGTCAGAGGAAGACAGAACTCCAAAAAAGAAAAACAAGCCTGGCAAAAATAAGCTTACAGACTTTGAGGCGGAAGAGGTGGAGAAAATGCCTGTAGAAAAAGTTGCTGGTGGTGTTGTGTTCCACAAAGAGGGTTCGGATGTGCACCTGGCCCTCGTACACGATATTTTCGGTTACTGGACTCTATCGAAGGGGCACCTTGAGGGAGATGAGGATTCAGCAGATGCGGCTATTCGAGAAATCAAAGAAGAGATCGGAATTGATACCAATATCATTGCTCCGCTTGGCATGAATGAGTACGTTGCCAATGATCCTAATATTGGTAAGGTGCGAAGACGGGTTGAATATTTCTTGCAGAAAGCGGATACCATGGCCGTGTTGAATGTGCAGTCTTCTGGTCTCGACGATGCGCGTTGGTTCGAGCTTCGCGAGATTGAGAACCTAAAGATCTACGATGATATTCTTCCAATCATAACCAATGCCATTAATCTAATTTTCGATAAATAACCCTATGCCGGATTTCTTAATATTTGAAAAAACAATCGGAACAAGTTTCAAGAATAAAGAGCTTTTGACTCAGGCCTTTACTCATCGCTCGTATCTTAACGAGAACCAATCCTACAAGCTTTCGCACAATGAAAGATTGGAATTTCTTGGAGATGCTGTGCTTGAGCTTGTTGTTACAGAATATTTGTATAATAAATATCCTACAAAGACCGAAGGAGAGCTCACTTCGTATCGCGCCGCGCTTGTGAATACGGTAAGCATTAGTGATGCCGCTCGCGAACTAAACATGGGGGAGTATCTTTTGCTTTCAAAGGGCGAGGCCAAAGATACAGGGCGAGCCCGTCAGTCGATTTTAGCAAACACCTTTGAGGCAGTGCTTGGCGCAATATATTTGGATAAGGGGTACAACGACGCCCGTGATTTTGTAGTCACAAATTTGATTCCAAAGATAGAGAAGATCGTGCAAAAAAATCTTTGGCGCGACTCAAAAAGTTTGTTTCAGGAAAAAGCGCAGGAGTTTGATGGATTCACGCCGTCCTATCAGCTCATCAGCGAAGTGGGTCCTGACCACGACAAGCAGTTTACGGTGGGCGTCTACATCGGAAAAAACAAAGTGGCCGAAGGTAAAGGCCACTCGAAGCAAGAGGCCGAGCAGGACGCTGCAGAGAAGGGTCTCGAAGCGAAAAAGTGGGGGAGATAGAATTACAGAGGTGGAACCTTCAGAATTCAAAAGGTTCCACCTCTGTAATTCTAGCTCGCGTTCTATGTTTGACATGTAGACATAAAATGTTGTATCATGTGAACGGTTTAATTCCCTATCTGTATGGGTAGGTGGCTCCTAGGAGCAACGAGGTACAGTTTCCAGCCTCTGTAAATGGAAGCACGGTCCTTGTAAAGGAGGTGCGTACGTATGTACGTACTGCGGTTGAGGAACGATTCTGACGGTTTGACTTCGGACTTCTGCGTTCTGGAGGGAAATGGTTTCGGCCCGGAGACGCATATTCGGGTTACTAACATTCACGTATCTGGGCCCGCAGATTCTGATGGTCAGGTGTTGTTAGGGAATACCACTACATCGACTGTGGTTTCTGAATGTGATGGTAAAAGTTGTGATTCAAGCCGCATACTAGATAGAGTCATGATCTTCTCACATGACCTTGCCGATTCAGCCAGAAATCTGATTCACGCATGGAGAGTTACGCGAGGCGAAGCTGATCGACGCGCGGTATCGTCGGGACCATCTCGCGAAGATCTGTTTGACTCGTTGCGCCTTTCCAGAGAAGACAGGAGTGTCATTTTCTTGATTAAGCCGATGGCGAGCGACTTTGTCAGCTTTCCTGAAGCCGACACCAATCTGCCTTTCGAGATTTCGGTTCGTGTTCGGCGGATCGAAAGCATGGGAAAGTCAGGTTGTGACTGGAAGATCGTGCTCTACGACTTCAACAGCACCTTCGGGAAGCCTTATCTAGTAG
>JACRKE010000011.1 GCA_016215335.1 Candidatus Vogelbacteria bacterium
GCTTTCCTGAAGCCGACACCAATCTGCCTTTCGAGATTTCGGTTCGTGTTCGGCGGATCGAAAGCATGGGAAAGTCAGGTTGTGACTGGAAGATCGTGCTCTACGACTTCAACAGCACCTTCGGGAAGCCTTATCTAGTAGGTACCTACAACTCCACATCGCGGCGCGGTTGGCTGACACCGGCTGCTTCAATCTAGCCAGTTCAATCAACATTGCCCCGACCACGGAGAGCCTTTAGCTCTCCGTGGTCGGGGCTCTTCATTTTCCTATTTTAATTGACTAGAATGTTGATTAAGTATAGGCTTTTTGCATGAACGAAATTGAAGTAAAGGCACGCCTTAAAGACGCCAAGCATGGCAAGGATATTATTCGAAAGCTCAAGAAAGCAGGATGGAATTTCGGTGCCACATTAAAGCAAAAAGATACTATATATTGCGACAAGGAGACGCTTAAGCGGTTTGACCAATTTACTCCAGTGCCATTCTCTCGTATTCGAATTCAAGGAAAAATGGCGTGGTTTACATTGAAGAAAAGTGAGATCAACGAACTTGAGGGCATTGAATGCGAGACGGAAATTTCCGACCCCAAGGCCATGCACGAAGCACTACTTCAGTTGGGCCAGTTTCCTGGGACTATCGTCGAGAAGAAACGGATTAAGGCAAAGAAAGGGAAATTGGAAGTGTGCATCGACGAGGTGAAAGGTCTCGGCTGGTTTGTGGAAGTAGAAAAATTAACTAACGAAAAAGATTCGGAAAAAGTCCAAAGCGAATTATTTGATTTTCTAAAAACTTTTGGGATTGAAGTAGAAGATCGAGTGGCCAACGGATACGACACACTTATTTACCGTAAGTTTGGTCCACTTAAGGCGTAGCCGAATTTTGGAAACAGGATTTCCAAAATTCGGCGTTAGTTTTTTGTGTTTTTAGGTCTGTGTTTTGCCAGTTTAACCACAGGCGATTTCATCGCACCGGTGTTAAACTGGTGTCATGTACCTGAAGTCGATTGAACTCTCGGGTTTTAAATCTTTTGCGCGGAAGACTTCGCTAATTTTCAATGCGCCTGTGACTTCTGTGGTGGGTCCGAACGGTTCTGGTAAATCAAACGTGGCCGAAGCTTTCCGCTGGGTGCTTGGCGAGCAGGCGCTCTCAAACATTCGTGGTAAGCGCGGAGAGGATTTCATATTCAATGGTTCGACCGAAGCGGCGCGACTTAATCACGCGTCTGTCGCAATCTATTTTGATAATTCGAAGCGTCAATTTGCGGTCGAGAGCGAGGAAATCGTAATTGCGCGCCATGTCTATCGCGACGGTACGAATGAGTATTATCTAAATCAATCCAAAGTTCGACTGATGGATATTGTTGAGCTCATGGCGTCAGTCGGACTTGGTAGCTCGAGCCACTACATCATTAGTCAGGGTGAGGCCGACAGAATGCTCTCGGTCAATCAAAAAGAGCGCATGAAAATGGTTGAGGACGCGCTTGGACTTACTGTGTTTGAAATCAAGAGAAAAGAGGCAGGGCGAAAGTTGGATAAGACGCAAGAAAATCTGAAGCAGGTGGAGGCGCTTCGTAGGGAGATCGTTCCCCATTTGAAATACCTAAAAAAGCAGGTAGAACAGATCGAGCGAGCAGAGGCCATGAAGTCAGAGCTCAAAGGTTTGTACAGAACATATTTTGCATCGGAGGATGCCTACTTAAAACTCGAGCACGGCAAGATTACGGAAGAACTGAAGACAAACAATCATGAGTTAGGAATAGTTGAGAAAGAGATAGAGAAGAATCAGGGTATTGCCGCACCTGATAGTGAGAGTAAGAAACAACTTGAGACGCAGTTGCTTGAATCAGAGAGAACTCTCGGAAAGGTGCGAGCTACGAAGGATGAGCTCTCACGAACTATTGGGAGACTCGAAGGAACTATTGAGTCGGAAGAAAATTCAGGTGAGAGAAGTTGGCAGAAAGCAGAGGAGGGCAAATCGTGTCCTGTGTGCGGGCAACTTGTAACAGAGCACTCAAACAAGGAGAAGCTCGAAGCATTATGGTTCGCTCGCGAAGCGAAGCTTCGCGAGCTCAAGACCCAGAAATTGGAAGCAGACAAGATTATGCTTGAGGCCGATAGACAGAGTAAGATTTTAACCGAGAGAATTTTTGAAATCAGAAAAAAGATTGCTCTTACAGAAGAGCAGGGAAGGGTCGCTAGTGAGAAAGTGTACTCATTTCGTGCGAAGAAACAGGAGTTTGTCTCAAACATTTCGCTCCTTAAAATGCGAGAGGAGAAAATCCATATTGAGATTAATGCCTTCAAACGTGAATGCGGCGAGGCAGCGGTGCTTATCGGTCGCGACGTTCTCGATTACGAGGCGACAACACTTGCCGAGAATGTTCCACGCGAAGTACAGGAAACTCGTAAACACAGTATCGAAAGATTAAAGATTAGAATCGAAGAGATTGGCGGAGGACATTCAGATGTACTCAAGGAGTATCAAGAGCTCAATGAGCGTGAGCAATATCTTGTGAAAGAAATTGCAGATTTGAATTCAGCTATCGAGTCACTCCAGAAACTCATGGCGGATTTAATCACTCAATTGAAGACCCAATTCAAGACAGGTTTTGAGAAAATCAATACGCAATTCAACTTTTATTTCAACGTGCTTTTCGGTGGTGGTTCTGCAGAACTTTCAATCATTGCCCTGAAGCCACAGCTAGGCGAAGATGAACCTGAGTTGGGAGATAAACCAGAGGAGGGAATTGAGATAAGTGTGTCACTGCCTCGCAAAAAGATCCGCGGACTTCAGATGCTTTCGGGCGGAGAACGAACACTGACCTCACTTGCGTTGCTCTTCGCTGTAACTCAAGTGAATCCACCACCATTTCTAATACTCGACGAGACAGATGCGGCACTCGACGAAGCGAATTCAAAGAAATATGGCGACATGCTCGAGGGTCTAGCCAAGAAATCCCAACTTGTGATAATCACCCACAACCGAGAGACAATGTCCCACGCGGGAGTGCTCTATGGTATTACAATGGGCAAAGACGCAGTCTCGCGAGTTCTATCTATAAAGTTCGAAGAAGCGGAACAGATGGCGGCAAGGTAATGAGTCTTTTTCTAGTCGTCCAACGACTAAGTCGTTGGACGACTAGAAAGTTTTGGTGTACAATTTAATGTATGGAAATTCTACGCTCCGAGTACATTGTGGAAGACGAATACTATCACGTTTACAATCGTGGGACTGATCACCGTGCTATTGTGCAAGACAAGTATGATTCTGATAGATTTATCGATAGTCTAATCGCTTTCAACTCAGTGGAACCTATCCAGAGCATTTACTGGAATGAATACGAACGCAATAAGATGGGTTTTGAGAAGCAAGGGAACGTCAATCAAAAAAAATTAGTAGAGATAATTTGTTATTGCTTGAACCCTAATCATTACCATTTGATTTTGAAACCTATATCGAAGAATGGCATAAGTGAATTCATGAAAAGGATAGCAGGCTACTCTAGGTATTTTAACGAGCGCTACAAGAGATCTGGATCATTATTCCAAGGCAAATACAAGGTAAAACATCTAGATTCAAATGATTACCTACTCCATGCCAGCGCATATGTAAATATTAATTTTAAGGTACATGACATTCATGAACCTGCTTTGAAGTTGGTTCGCTCAAGTTACGATCAATATTTTAGTGACTCGACAGGCATTTGCGTGACCGACATTATTTTAGATCAATTTTCGAATACGGCAGAGTATATAAAATTTTGTAATGATTCACTTGAGTTGATGAAACAGCGTAAGGTAGAGGATAAGGAATTTAAAAAGCTCCTATTAGAATAATTCTAGTCGTCCAACGACTTAGTCGTTGGACGACTAGAACGACTAGAAAGAAGAGATTGGGTGAGGAACATGGAAATATTTAAGGAGATTTTAGCCGCATACCTGGTTTGGTATACGGCTGGTGAAGGATTCTCTGCCGAACGTTAGCCGGAGTGCATGGCCTAATCTTCGTCGGGGACCGGCAGGATGTGCTCTATGAATTGCGCGAGGAGGCGCTTGTAGCCTCGCTTTACCGCGTGCATCGAACGATCGCACCTGGGGTCGTAGGCGCTGATTACGAACGAGCTCTTGTTCGGCTTGGCCACGAATCGAATCTTGTCGGTGAGGCCGATTGATCCAGACACGTCGATGGTGACGATGTAGTGGTCGATCTCTTTCGAGCGCTGGGGCATCGGGGCAATACGGAGGCTGTACCCGCGATTCGCAACCACATCGATGAAATCGCTCTCCATATCTGTGGCCAGTTGAACCGAAGTGTGATTCGGTATGGGCTGAAGCCACCATGGTTCCCCATTTAACATGATACTGAGTTGCGAGACGATCTGAACCGCCGTCAGCTCGAGTGGGGTCAGGTTGGTTTCTCCAACCAGTTGGACCTTTTTCTTCACGATTCCTCCTGTCTTTGTGGGCCTTAACCACCATATTTACGGCTGGATGACTGTTGCTTTCTGATTCAAATAGTATCAGGATGGAGTGAGTTTGTCAAAAACTTCGACCAAACTAAACTTCCACAATCTTGTACGTAATTGTTCTGTTTTGGAGGTCTGTTGCCATAACTTTTACCTTTAGTTTGTCGCCCAGGCGATATTTTTTGCCTTTTTTGCTGCCTACTAGTTGCAGACTCTTTTCGTCATAATTGTAATAATCGTCGGTCATTTCGCGCATTCGGATCATGCCCTCACTTGCGGACTCTTTCTCCTGCACGTACATGCCGTACTCTGTAACGCCGGAAATTGTGGCGTCGAACACTTTACCTATTCGCTCGCTCATGAATTCAACCTGTTTCATTTTTATTGAATCCCATTCCGCTTCCATCGCTTTACGTTCCATGTCTGAACAGTGCTCGCATAGTTTCTCAAATTTGCTTTTTGCCGCTTCGCCTACGGGGGCTTTGTGTTCAAGATACGTTTGAAGAAGGCGATGGACCATTACATCCGGATATCGTCTGATGGGCGATGTAAAATGAGTGTAGTAATCAAAGGCGAGGCCGTAGTGACCTATGTTTTTGGTAGAATATATAGCCTTTGCCATTGAACGCATGACAGTAGTCGAGATCAGCTGTTCCTCGCGAGTATCTTGAACTTTATCAAGTAGAGCAGAGAGCTGACTTGATTCAACCTGGCCGTCGTGCATTTTGAGCTGGTGTCCAAACTGCTTCACGAGCGCCTGCAAATTGCCCATCTTTTTAATGTCTGGATAGTCGTGGATTCTGTATACGAAAATGTTGGCCTCGCCTTGATCCTTGTGTTCAAAAACGTGTTCCGCCACCACTCGGTTTGCAAGTAACATGTATTCCTCGATCATTTTGTTGGTGTCTTGACGAAGTTTCTTGTATACGAAAAGCGGTTTGCCGTTTTCGTCCAGCTTGAACTTTATCTCATCTGTCTCAAATGCAATTGCACCCTCGGCAAACTTCTTTAGGGCCATTTTTTTGGCCAGCTCATTCATCGTGTTTAGTTCATCGTAGTAGAGTCCTCTTTTGTTGTCCAAGATCTCTTGAGCTTCTTCGTAAGTGAAGCGCTTGTCAGAGTGGATCACAGTTCGTCCGAGCCAGTAGTCCACCACGTCGGCTTCAGGGGTGAGTGCTACAACGCAAGAAAAAGTAAGTCTGTCTTTGTCGGCTTCAAGACTGGCAAGATTGTTAGAGAGTCTCTCCGGAAGCATTGGAATCACTCGATCGACTAAGTAAATCGAAGTCGCGCGATGCTTGGCTTCTTCGTCGAGTGCTGTGTCTTCACGCAGGAAATGTGATACGTCAGCAATATGAATTCCAATTTCGTAATTACCGTCCGACTTTTTTTCAAATGAAAGTGCGTCGTCGAAGTCCTTTGCGTTATCAGGGTCAATTGTAAAAGTTAGCACCTTTCTGAAGTCTCTTCTTTTAGATAGTTCCTCTTTTGAAATCTCTTCAGGAATTGCCTCGACTTCTTTTTCAATTTCACGAGGGAATTTGTCGGCTAGGCCCTGCGAACGAAGTATTGCCTTCATTTCCACATTGTTGTCACCTGCTATCCCTAAAACCTCAACTACTTTTCCGGCAGGGAACTGTTCGGTTGTGGACCAGTCGAGCATTTTCACGACGACTTTTTCGCCCACTTTTGCATTCATAAGGTCGTTTTGTGCCATAAGAAAACGTACGTGAATTCGTCTATCATCTGACTTGAGCCAGTAGTGACACTCACTAGTTTCGATTGTTCCGACATACGTCTCAGAAGCACGACTTACAACTCTGATAACAGAGCCCTCTTGTCTTCGGTTGTAATCTTTAGGCAAAAGCTCAATTGCCACGGTGTCTCTGTGCAGTACATTTTTTAGATTTTCTGGTGTAATGATAACGTCCTCCTCGAGTTCTTCAGATGTTACGTATCCGACGCCTTTACTATTTATGCTTATCGTTCCCATTATCTCTTTTTGGTCTTTCATATATTAAAGTAGTTATAACACAAATTGCATAAATGAGTAAGCCGGCCCCTCTGGGGCCGGCTGGTAGAAGCGTTCAAAGCTCTAGTTGTGTACAATCGGCGTCGTGCAAGGTAGCTTCCAGCTTGATGCTTTATCCTGATACGCTGGACTCTCGAAGTTGCGCCGAAATGCTACGAGCTGTGGGTTTGCTTTGATATCGTCGACGAGTGATTCATCGACTTGCACCCACGAACTTTTGGAGAACTTCTTGAACTTGCGTTCGCCTTTCAGTTTGACATAGGGGATGACGTAGTAGACTCCTGATTCCTCACAGAGCTTATACCTGTGCTCATCTCCCTTTGACCAAAACACATCAATTACAACAGCAAACTGCTCGTCTGCCATCAGTTTTGACGTCCTTTCGCGGATCATTGCCGCAGGTTAACTTCTCCGGAGATGACTTTACCAGAAAATTGATTTTAGTGCTAGACACCAGACTTTTTCTCTGCTATCATCTTTAACTATGTTAATGATAAGATTACAGCGCGTCGGACGAGCAAATGATCCATCTTTCCGCGTGGTTTTAACCGAAAAAAGAAACGCTACAAAGAGTGGTAAATTCTTGGAAGTTTTGGGGTCTTACAATTCCCGCGGAGGTAAGGCGGTTCTAAACAAAGAGCGTGTCACTAAATGGCTCAAAGACGGAGTGCAGCTTTCAGATACTGCCAGAAATATTTTGATAAATCATAAACTTATCAAAGGGGATAAAGTTAAGTTCATAGGGAAGAACAAGACGAAAGAGGTAGTAGCTGAAGTTAAAGCTCAAGAGACTAAAGCTCCAGAAGCCGCTACTGCACAGGTTTAGTATTTGCACATTCGAAGGGCGAAACCTTTCGCCCTTCGAATTCTTATCCCCAACGTGTATCTATTGCGAATGTCGGGTATTGTATTGTACAATTTTAATAAGCAGTAACCCTCACTTTCGAGGTGGTCGAACAGCTGCGGTAGTAATGATTAAAAGATAGGACTTGCGCAAATGGCGCATAACTTTGTCGAAAGTTCCGTTTGCTCGTCAATGTACGTCAGTACATTTTCTCGCAATACTCACTTTCTTCGCGTTCTGCATCCATTTGCTCATGTCCTAGGATAGCAAGACTATAATGACACAGGAAAGAGATCAGGAGTTTCTTGAATTCGTAATCAAGGCTCTAGTAGATAATCCAAATGACGTCAAGATCACTCGAACAGTAGATGAGATGGGTGTATTGCTCACACTTATTGTACACCGAGATGATATGGGTAAGGTGATCGGCCGATCAGGTAATACTGCTAAGGCTGTTAGAACACTCCTCCGCGTAGTAGGAATGAAATACAATGCTCGCGTGAACCTAAAGATTGAGGAGCCGGAAGGTGGCCGAGGTCCTATGGGAGCCGGTGCGGATACGCCACGTGAGTCGCAGAACTTGCCAGCTACAAAGACTGTAGATGAGGCGATGGCGGATTTGAAGCTCTAAAATTCAGTAGTTAGTAGCTTGCCTGCCCGTATCGAACGATATGTTCGGTCGAGTGGCTAATAGCGATGGATTAGAAAAACCGCCCAAGGGCGGTTTTTCTAATGGATGAAATAAGAGTTGCAAGTCTACCAGCTACCAGCTACTATCTACTTACTATCATTATGCATTTCCATGTAATTACAATTTTCCCCAAGCTTCTTGAATCATATCTTGCCGACTCAATTTTAGCGCGGGCGATTGAGTCAGACAAAATTAGCGTGCAATTTTATAATCCTCGAGACTTTACAGAGGACAAGCATCATAAGACTGACGACAGGCCCTATGCTGGAGGACCCGGGATGGTAATGTACGCTGCGCCGATTCTCCATGCTGTCGAATCGGCAATTTCCAATTTTCAATTTTTCCCGCCTGCGGACGGGACCCCGCCAAAGGCGGTGGCAATCTCCAACAAAAAAACAAAACCACAAATCTTCATTCTCTCACCTCGCGGAGAGCAGTTTACAAATCTGACTGCTAAAATGATTGCGAACAATAAAAATACTGACATTATATTGATTTGCGGACGATATGAAGGCATCGATGCACGCGTTAAGAAAATTTTAAAAGCAAAAGAAATTTCAGTGGGACCTTACGTTCTTACTGGTGGTGAACTTCCAGCCATGATTATGATTGATTCAATTGCGCGTCAGATTCAAGGGGTGCTTGGCGACGAAGATTCTGTAGAAGAAAATCGCACGGCGGCAGCTGAAGTTTACACCCGGCCTGAGATTCTCGAGTGGAAAAGCAAAAGATATAAAGTTCCTAAAGTTTTACTCTCGGGTGACCATAAAAAGATCGAGAAGTGGAAGATTGGAAATAAATAGTGTAGGGTTGTTGTCAGACCTTCAGTACTAAATTAAAGGAGGGCCTTCGATGCCCAAACATAAACCAGAAGGCCTGCGGGCACTCTGGCACGTTCTTGCTACACCTTTCGGTGTCGGAATATCGCTTATGATTTCACCGGATTATGGTGTATACCTGTTGTTTCTGGTGGTTGCCTTGGAGGAGCTCATAAGAATCAACTTTAGCCTCATCCATAAGACATGTGTTGGTTATTATGGACTCGGGGCGACGGTCAATCTAGAATCTTGGCCTGCTCCGTTCAAAAAGACCTACTCTAGAGCCTCTGGATTCGTCCGCTATTTAGTAAACGAAATCTTTCGAGAGGACGAGATGGCTGGTAGACCAACGGCAGCTCTCGCGATGAGTGTCGGCATTATGCTCGCGTGGATAATTGCACCCAGAGAACATTTTTGGATATCTGTGATCTGTGCAGCTGTAATAGACCCAGCGGCCAGACTTACTGGTATCCACTATGGTGCAACACCTTTTCCGGGTGTAGAAAAGAAGACCTGTGAGGGTTATCTTGGCGCCTTGCTCGCCGGAGCAATGGCGTCCTCTGCTGCTGGGTATCCGTGGCCTGCAGCCGGCATGATTGGAGTCGCTGCGGCATCGGGTGAAGTAATTGGCCGCCACGAGCCTTGGTGGTTCGACGATAATCTTTTCGTCGCTCCTCTAGTCGCCATAACTGTTCGAGTGCTCTCATACCTCTACTTCCTCTCGTGATCTATTCGGGGGGAAGTTTTTTGTTTTAAATGTACTGATATCCACTTGACTCATTTTCCACTCTGACGGAGTTGACATAAGGGTGCTTATTTTCTATACTACTTATGAACATTGCACGATTGAGTATTTGGCGAAGCAATTTTTTATACAACGGCCGTCTACGGCCATAGCTAAAAATAGGGAATACGTGCACCCTTATATTATTAACAAGTAAGCCACAATAAAAGGCGACAAGCTGCTTGCCGCAGTTTTTTTGTCTCACAAACGCTCATTTAATTAAAAAATATGTTGTCTACAACAGAAAAGCTTCCTAAAAAACTGTTCTCCCAGCACAAAGAGCCCTTGATCGACATGCCGGCGCCAATCGAGATGCAGATTGCTTCTTATAAGTGGCTTATGGAAAAGGGAATCTCTGAAGTTTTCGAAGAGTTCTCCACTATTAAGGATTACTCCGGCAAGAAATTCGATTTGAAGATTGTAGGTTACAGACTTGATAAACCGACAGTTGACGAGTTCCAAGCCAAGGCAAACAAGCTTACTCTTGAAACTCCGATGCGGGTTACTCTCAAGCTCATAAACAAAGTGATGAATGAGGAGAAGGAGCAAGAGATCTTTATGACTGATTTTCCTATCATGACTCCCCATGGAACCTTCATTGTTAATGGCGTAGAGCGTGTGGTTGTACCACAACTCGCCAGAAGCTTCGGAGTATTTTTCACAATGGACGAGGCGAAGGGTCGCAGATATTTTGGTGCCAAAATCAATCCGGTTCGCGGTGCATGGATTGAAATAGAGACTGAAGCTGACGGTGTTATATATGTTCGCATTGACCGACGCAGAAAATTCCCCGTCTCATCGCTTTTGCGCGTTTATGGTGATGGCAAGACAGACGCGGAAATCAAGCAAGATTTCGTTGACTTAGTTTCAGAAATTCCCTATATCGAAAACTCATTTGCAAAGGATCACGCCAAGAACTCCGACGATTCATTCGTTGAGATATACCGTAGACTGCGTGATAACGACCTTGCAACCCCAGCGTCTGCTCGTGAATTTATAAACGGAATTTTTGATAAAGAAAGATACGATCTTTCGCCTGTAGGACGCTTCAGATTCAACAAGCGCTTCGATAAGCCGATGACAGAAGTTGCGCTTGCTCGCAAAACTTTGAATTACGAAGACATGGTAGCTACTGTAAGGCACATTATTGAACTTAATAATGAGAGCGATGCAGAGGCAGATGATATTGATCACTTGGGCTTGCGCCGCGTGAGGTTGGTAGGCGAAATGCTTCAGCTGAAGGTACGCCTCGGTCTTCAACAGATGAAAAGAAGTATCCAAGACAGAATGTCTACCATCGATACATCGACTTCACTTCCTGTACAGATTGTAAATCCGCGCGCACTGCAAGCAAGAATTAAGGAGTTCTTCACCACAAACCAGCTATCGCAATTTATGCGACAAGAGAACGTTCTTTCAGAGCTCGAGCACTTGCGAAGACTCTCCGCACTTGGTCCCGGAGGACTTACTCGCGAACGAGCGGGATTTGAAGTTCGCGATGTACACACGTCACACTATGGTCGTGTTTGTCCAATCCAGACACCTGAAGGTCCAAACATCGGTCTTATTCTCACTCTTTCTTCGTACGCACGTATAAATGATTTTGGAATTATTGAGGCGCCTTACGCCAAAGTAAAGAAAGGCAAGGTAACCGACGAAATTGTCTACCTTAATGCACTTGAAGAAGAGCAGTACAATATCGCGCACGGAGGCGTACCGGTGGACAAAGACGGAATGATTATGAAAGAGGAGGTTGAGGCCAGAATCAAAGCAAATCCGGGCGTAATTTCAAGAGACAAGATTGATTACATTGATGTGGCTACGAATCAGGCATATTCGATTGCTACTTCGATGATTCCATTCATTGAGCATAACTATGCGACTCGCGCACTCATGGGTTCAAACATGCAGAAACAATCGACCCCGTGCATCGTACCCGAGGCACCCCTGGTTTCTACCGGTATTGAAGAAAGAGTGGCCTCTGCAACTGGCCGTTTGGCACTGGCTGGCAGTGATGGTGTTGTTGAGAAGGTGGACGCACGAAATATTACAATAAAGACAGATGATGGTGAAAAAGAGGAGCACAAACTTATAAACTTTTCTAGAACGAACGATTTCACTTCAAGTCACCAGCGACCAAACGTGACTCTTGGTCAGAAGGTGAAGAAGGGTGATGTGCTCGCCGATACTTCTACAACTGCACATGGACAAATAGCGCTCGGACAAAATATGTTTGTAGCCTTCATGTCGTGGGGAGGAGCAAACTATGAAGACGCTATTATCATTTCAGAAAAGTTGGTAAGGAATAGCAAGTTTTCGAGTATACACATTGAAGAGTTTTCGCTAAGTGTTCGTGATACTAAACTTGGCCCAGAAGTTACAACGCATGACATACCGAACGTGGGTGAATCGAAATTAAAGGATCTTGACGAAGATGGTATTGTCAGAATCGGTGCTGAAGTCGGTCCAAACGATATTTTGGTCGGCAAGATCACGCCTAAAGGCGAAACAGAACTCACACCAGAAGAGCGATTGCTTCGAGCGATCTTCGGTGAGAAATCGAGAGACGTGAAAGACAGCTCGCTTCGTATGGGCCATGGCAAAAGAGGACGCGTTATAGGAGTAAAAGTATTTTCTCGCGACCGCGGTGACAAACTTGAATCCGGAATAATAAAGAAAATATTTATTGAAGTCGCACAACTTAGAAATCTGTCAGTCGGAGATAAAATGGCCGGACGACACGGCAACAAGGGTATTGTCTCTCGTATTCTTCCTGAGGAAGACATGCCGTTCATGGAAGACGGTAGACAAGTGGATGTGATACTGACTCCTCTCGGCGTACCTTCTCGCATGAACTTGGGACAAATCCTTGAGATGCACATGGGACTTGCGGCAAACACTCTTGGTTATCAGGCTATTACGCCTCCTTTCTACGGCCCTACAGAAAAAGAGATTAAAGAAGAGCTGGTCAAAGCAGGATACCCTGAAGGGGGTAAGGTAAGAATGTTTGACGGTCAGACAGGAGAGGCCTTCGACAAAGACATTGCCATCGGATACATGTATATGTTGAAACTCGGACACATGGTGGAAGACAAAATTCACATGCGTTCAGTTGGCCCATACTCGCTTATTACACAGCAACCTCTTGGTGGAAAGGCCCAGGGTGGAGGGCAGAGGTTTGGAGAAATGGAGGTGTGGGCGCTTGAAGGTTACGGTGCTGCTTACACACTCCGCGAGATGCTTACTATTAAGTCAGATGATATTCAGGGTCGTTCAGCGGCTTTTGACTCTATCGTAAAAGGGGACGAAATACGACAACCAAACATACCAGCATCGTTCAATGTGCTCCTAAGTGAACTAAAGGGGCTCTCGCTCGACGTTGAACTTCGAACTCTAAATGATGAGGAGTAAATAAAACTAAAATCGAAAAATATATGGAAAATAGACCTCAAAACATTGGAACGATTGCCAGAGAAAGTGCAAACACTGTTCCTAACGATTTCAATGCGATATCACTCAAGCTTGCGTCCCCCGATCGTATAAGACAATGGTCGCGTGGAGAAGTTACTAAGCCGGAAACAATCAATTATAGAACTCAAAGATCCGAAAGAGGGGGGCTTTTTGATGAAAAGATTTTCGGCCCAGAGAAAGATTATGAATGTTACTGCGGTAAATACCGACGAATAAGATACAAGGATATAGTATGTGAAAAATGTGGAGTCGAGGTAACTCGGTCAATTGTCAGACGCGAAAGAATGGGTCACATAGAACTTGCTGCACCCGCGGCGCACATCTGGTTCCTGCGGGGCATTCCTTCAAAGATTGGACTACTTCTGGATCTACCGGTGGCAGATGTTGAAAAAGTAATTTATTTCGCGGGATATATTGTCACTCGGGTCAATGAGGAAGATAAGAAGAAATTGTTACGAGAGCTTGATAATGAATTCAAATCAAAGACTAAATCTGCAAACAGCGACGAAGCTAAAGAGGCTATAAAGCAGTCACTCATTGAAGTTAAGCGAGAAATTGAATCAATTTCCGAGGGAATGGTTCTTGATGAAGTCAAGTATGTAAAGTTCTCACTCAAATACGGTCTTATCTTTGAAGCGGAGATCGGAGCTGAAGCAATCTACAAACTTTTCAAAAAAATGGACTTGCCGAAGATGGTTCAGGAATTACACGAAAGACTTGAAGGGGCAAGTGCAGCAACAACGCCTAAGCTTCAGAAGAGATTACAGCTTGTCCAGGCCATGATCAGATCCGGTGTGCGTCCTGAATGGATGTTTCTTAGCGTCATTCCTGTTACTCCTCCGGCTATTCGACCAATGGTAGCCCTTGATGGCGGTAGACACGCAACTTCCGACGTAAACGATCTTTACAGGCGTGTAATCAACCGAAATAACCGACTGAAAAGACTTCAAGAGATAAATGCGCCGGAAGTAATTCAGAGAAATGAAAAACGAATTCTACAGGAAGCAGTGGACGCACTCATAGATAACTCTATTCGTCATAGCGCCGGAGCCGGTGGCGCAGTCTCTCAAGCACAGCGAAGACCGCTCAAATCACTTGCAGATATGCTTAAGGGTAAGCAGGGACGTTTTAGGCAGAACTTGCTTGGAAAGCGTGTGGATTACTCCGGAAGAAGTGTGATTGTTGTGGGTCCAACCCTTAGACTTGACCAGTGCGGACTTCCAAAGCACATGGCGCTCGAACTCTTCAGGCCATTCGTGATCTCAAAGATTTTGGAGCGCGAGCTTGCCTTCAATATTCGAGGTGCCGGTAAATTAATAGAGGAAGGAGCGGCAGAGGTATGGGCCATTCTTGAAGAAGTTATTAAGAACAAATACGTGCTTCTTAATCGGGCGCCTACTCTTCATAGACTTGGTATTCAGGCTTTTATGCCGGTACTGATAGAAGGAAATGCAATCCAGATTCATCCGCTGGTTTGTGCGGCATTTAACGCAGACTTTGACGGAGACCAGATGGCGGTACATGTTCCTCTGGGTCCGGAAGCTCAAGCTGAGGCGCGCGAGCTCATGGCAGCGAATAATAACTTGCTTTTACCAGGAAGTGGTAACCCGATTGTCACACCAAAGCTTGATATAGTGCTTGGATGTTACTGGATGACGAAAGCAGTGCCGGGCGAAAAAGGAGAAGGTATGATTTTCCAATCTACAAATGCGGCAATTCTTGCTTATGACTTCGGACTTGTTGGATTTCGAGCAAAGGTCAAGATCATGGCAGGCGATCATCCGAAGTACGCAGTTTTTAAGGGTGGCATATTCGAGACAACAGTTGGAAGACTTATGTTCGGCAGTATATTCCCGAACGATTTCCCTTACATCAATCATGAAATTACAGGAGCCGAATTAGCTGCTATTATTGAAGATTTGATTGCGCGTTATGGGGTGGCCGGGACTCCTCAGATTCTAGACAAAATTAAGGCCTTCGGTTACAAATATATTACAAGATCAGGTACCACATGGGGAATAGATGACCTGCATATTTCACCCGAAAAAGCGCCAATCATTGAAAGCGCGCGAGCGGAAGCAAAGACGGTGGAGGATAATTACGCAGAAGGGCTTATCTCTGACAATGAACGCTACCGAATGGTGATTGAAATTTGGACCGCGGCCAAGAGTGCCATAGAAAAACTTGTGCCGAAAACCCTTCCAGAAAATGGCAGTGTTCAAGACATGATCTACTCGAAGGCTAGAGGTGTTATGTCTCAAACTGCTCAAATGTCGGGTATGATCGGAATGATCGTCGATTCTCGCGGCCGCACATTGGATTTCCCGATCATTCCTTGCTACAAGGAAGGTTTGTCGCCACTTGAATATTTCATTACAACACACGGTACTAGAAAAGGTCTTACGGATACTGCTCTTAACACCGCTAAATCAGGATATCTTACCAGGCGTTTGGTGGACGTATCACAGGATTGTGTAATTATAGATGAAGATTGTGGAGAGAAGAGCGGTAGGGTGGTTAACAAATCAAACCTGATTGGAATTGGCGCTAATATTACAAGCGCCGTGAGGGGTAGAATACTTGCAAAAGATGTAAAGGATTCTTTGGGAACAGTCCTATACAAAAAAGGAGACTTGCTCTATAAAGCCGATGCCAAGAAAATCGAAGATGCAGGTGTTACACAGGTCTACATCAGATCTCCCCTCACATGTCTCTCAAATCGAGGAATCTGTAGACAATGCTACGGACTCGACCTTGGAAGAAACAGACTTGTGGCGAGGGGTGAAGCAGTGGGAATTATTGCTGCTCAATCAATCGGCGAACCTGGTACTCAACTTACAATGCGCACATTCCACTCGGGAGGTATTTCTCAAGAGGCTGGAGACATTACTATGGGTCTTCCTCGCGTGGAAGAAATTTTCGAGAAGAGACCGCCAAAGAATCCGGCGGTGATCAGCCAGACTGATGGTGAGGTCATTGAAATACGAGAAGAGGGTCGCGACCGAATAGTTACAGTATTATCTGATGTGGTGGTTTCCAAAGATGCAAAGAGCGCAAGCACCACCTATACAATCCCATTCGTAAGAACAGTAATATCAAAGGTTGGCGATAAGGTTAAGAAAGGGGATCTCATCACAGACGGATCTGCTAATTTGACAGAGCTCTTCGATTTTGGGGGTAAAGAAAAAACAGAGGATTACATTCTTAATGAAATTCATAAGGTTTATTCAATGCAGGGAGCTCAAGTGGCGCGCAAGCACGTAGAAGTAATCATTCGTGAGATGTTCTCAAGGCGTATTGTTACAACTCCCGGGGGCACAAATCTCGTGCGAGGCGAGATTGTAGACATTGCAAAACTTAGTATGGAAAATTCCAGAGCAGAGAAGGTGGGCAATGAAATAGCGAAAGGAGAACTTCTGATAAAAGGAATTTCAGAAGTTGCGCTTACCACTTCAAGCTTCTTGTCTGCAGCATCCTTCCAGAACACTTCGAGAGTTCTCATTGATACCGCAATCAAGGGTGGTGTAGATCACTTGGTGGGCCTCAAAGAAAACGTCATAATTGGTCGCTTGATTCCTGCGGGTACAGGGTTCTGGGCGCATAATATCGATGACAGAGAGGTTAAAAAAGAAGAATAGGAAATCAAAATTCAATAACTGTGTCATCGCTCGTTGAACAAATCAAGACGCGCTTGAGTATTGCGGATGTCGTAGGCACGTATATAAAGATTGATAAGCAGGGGTCGACCTTGAAGGCCAGATGTCCTTTCCATAATGAAAAGACTCCATCATTTTTCATTTCTCCCGCCCGGGCCAGCTTCTATTGCTTCGGATGCAATAAAGGTGGTGACGTATTTACTTTTGTGCAGGAGATTGAAGGTTTGGATTTTAGGGGGGCTCTCAAGGTTCTTGCTGACCGCGCAGGATTAAATCTTGCGGACTTTTCTGACTTTAAAGAAGATACAGGAGAAAAAAGTACATTGAAGAACCTCATGGAGGTAGCGGCCACATTCTATGAGGATAGGCTGAAAGAAAGTTTAGAGACCATGGATTATCTTCGTGGACGAGGTCTTAAAGATGAAACTATAAAAAAATTTCGTCTCGGCTTTGCTCCAGACGAATGGGGGGCGCTCTACAAGTATCTAATGTCAAGAAAGTTTCGTGAGGCCGAGATAGAGAAAGCCGGGATGATCATAAAAGGAGAGAGGGGATATTACGACAGATTCAGAAACAGGATAATGTTTCCACTTGAAGATGCGGGCGGCACAGTCGTTGCTTTTTCGGGAAGAGTGCTTCCGGGAGTAAGTAGGTCTGGCGGCAAAGATCCGGCTAAATATATCAATTCACCCGAAACGGTTCTTTACAGTAAATCAAATTTTCTTTACGGATTTAATCACGCCAAGGTTTCAATGCGTCAAAACAAATCTGTTATTCTGGTAGAGGGGCAGATGGATCTCATAATGTCTCACCAGGCGGGAGTGTCCAATGTTGTAGCCGTCTCTGGCACGGCGCTTACCAATATGCACTTGCAAATGTTGAAGAGATTGAGTAATAATGTTCTTATGGCGTTCGATCAGGACGTGGCTGGTTTCAACGCAGCACGTCGCGCAATCGAAATGGCTCTGGAACATAAGTTAGAAGTTAGCATTCCAATTTTGCTCAATGCGAAAGATCCTGCTGATTTGGTACGTGAAAATCCAATATTGTGGTGCACGGCGGTTTCTCATGCATTGCCTATAATTGACGCTTTGCTTCAGACAATTACAGCTCGTAAATTGTCCGCGGACGAAAGAAGACGTGCTGTGGAACAAGAAGTCCTTCCGTTTGCTGTGAGACTCCGCAGCAGTTTAGACCAGGCTCATTATGCGCGTCTGATCGCTGATTTTTTAGGCCTTCAAGAGGATTCAATATGGAAAGCAGTGAAAGAAGTCTCCTCTAAATTAGAGAAGGGTACTCCTTCTTCTAATGTCCATATCACTCTACCCACACACGAGGAAAAAAGGCTCACGAATATCGTAAAGAGAATAAATTCCATTCTTCTTTGGCAAAGTAAGGAGGCTGATCCACAGATACCAGTCGAAGAATTTCGGCTTAGATTATCGGAGTTTTTACCGGACTCAAATTCAGACAGATGTCCTCCAGAAAAGGATGAGCAGGCAGAAATCTTTAGGGCTGAGGTGGCCTACTCGGGACACAGTAATCTAAAAGGTGAATGCGATAGTCTGTTTAAGGGACTCGAGGAAGAGATTATAAAGGAAAAACTAATCAAAGTGATGGAAGATCTAAAAAAAGCTGAGAATGATAAGAACTCATTTGAAATCGAGAAACATGTCGAAAAATATCATTCTCTATCAAAGCAGTTAAACGATCTAAAACAAAAGTAGAAGCATGAAGAACTCAAAAAAACAATTTAAAGATAAAAGAAAGAATATGATTCAGAGATCCGGTTTTAGAAAGACTGTTAAATCGAGTTCTTCGACGAGAGTTTTTCGTCGTAAATCAGCGCCTTCCGCCTTAAGAAAAGTAGTGGCTAAGCGATTGTCGACACCTAAAAAGATTACTTTGCCGGCGGGAAGAGTTAAGCCGGTGCTTAAGGGTAAACCTCAAGAAAAGGCTTTGACCAAAACTTCTGGCAAGAATCTGGTGCAGGCAGAACGTGTAAATCAGCTCATTGATCGTGGTCGTGCCAAGGGATTTATAACTTATAGCGAGATTTTGAAGGAGTTCCCAAATATTGAGAACGATATTCTCTTTCTCGATGATTTGTATGGAAAGTTCGATGAATCCGGCATTGATGTACTTGAAGGAGGAGGATTGCTCGATACACATGTTGAGGAACCTGTTGTTTATAAAGGAAAGGCAGGACTTAGGCACAAAGAAGGCGGTCTCGATTCCGTACAGATGTATCTCCGTGAGATTGGCAAGTACAAACTTATTGGTGCGTCGGACGAACGAGATTTGTCAAAGAGAATCGAACTTGGCGACAAGGAGGCCAAGGATTTACTCATAAAGGCAAACTTGAGACTCGTGGTTTCCATAGCTAAAAAATATATTGGTCGATCAAGCGACCTCACTCTTCTTGATCTTATTCAAGAAGGTAATCTGGGCCTGTTTAAAGCAGTTGAGAAGTTCGACTGGTCAAAGGGTTATAAATTTTCAACTTACGCAACATGGTGGATTAGGCAAGCGATTACAAGAGCATTGGCTGACCAGTCTCGTACTATTAGAATTCCGGTGCACATGGTAGAAACAATCGCTAAATACAAGCAGGTGGTTAGACGTTTATCGCAAGACCTCGGCCGAGAACCTTTACCCGAAGAGATTGCAACAGAGATGGGGCTTGAAGTCGATAAGGTGCATCAAATAGAGAAAATTGACCAGGGAACAGTCTCATTAGAGTCACCCGTAGGAGATTCATCAGATGACAAGTCAATGCTCGGTGACTTTATTGCAGATGAGAAGATATTGTCTCCCGATCAAGAGTCTTCCAGAAGAATTCTCGCTGACCAGATCAAGGAGATTCTTGACGATCTTTCTCCTAAGGAGCGCAAGATTTTGGAGATGAGGCATGGACTTATTGATGGAGTTATGAGAACGCTTGAAGAAGTAGGCAAAGAGTTCGGTGTTACTCGTGAGCGTATTCGACAAATTGAAGCTAAGGCCCATGAAAAAATAAGATTCCACGAAAAGGCGAAGCGTTTATTAAACTACTAAAAAGATTTCTTAATGTTGGAGACAGTCAACTGGTCAATCCTTGGTTTTTCTACCGTGATCGATATAGCTATCGTGGCTTTTTTGTTATACTCAGCGCTTATTTTATTGCGAAGGACTCATTCTATAGTAGTCTTCAGAGGTATCCTCGCACTTTTTGTTGTGTATCTTATCGCGACGTATTTTAACCTACTACTTACTCACGCGCTTTTTCAATTTTTCTTCTCTTTCTTCATTATTATCTTTGTTGTAGTTTTTCAGAGGGAGATGCGGCGTTTTTTTGAGGAATTTTCGATTTCCATTAAAAATATATTTATAGATGAACGTCCATCTCTCGACAAAAGAGTTGCCGACGAAATATCAGGGGCGATAGAAGAGATGGCTCAAAAAAGAAGAGGCGCTCTCATTGTAATGCCAGGGAAACAAGAAATTGAGAGACATTTGGAAGGTGGATATTATTTGAATGGAGAGATATCCAAGCCCCTCGTTTTAAGTATTTTTGATCCATCCTCTCCGGGCCACGATGGCGCTCTGATTGTGACTGGAGATCAGATTTCTAGATTTGCGGCACAACTGCCACTCGCGATGAAGCCAATCAAGGAGCGTGGCACCAGGCATAGAGCAGCTCTAGGCTTGTCGGAGAGGACTGATTCTTTGAACATTGTTGTTTCAGAAGAGCGCGGCACAGTATCCGTAGCTCATTTCGGTAAGATGAATGAACTTAAAAACGCATCTGACATAGGTCAGGAGATTGAAAAATTTTATCGTGATGTTTTTGGTAAACACGATGATTCTTACATCGTATCCATCTTTAAAGACAACTGGAAAGAAAAACTGTTAAGCATTGCGCTCGCAATACTGCTATGGTTTGTTTTAGTGCATAAATAGCACGAGGTGTATTTTACCTTCCTGCTAGGGCTCTTTCTATGATCGACGACACCGTCGCGAAGGATTGTGCTCCTTCAATGGGGTATTTTGTTTCGTCTGGCCCGATTATTACCGAATATGGTGTCCCGGTCAATCCTGAGTTTGTCGCATCTTCTAAATCTTTTTGCACTTTCTCTTTTCCATAGCCTGATTTCTGGCATATGACGAACTTTTCCCCATCTATTTTTACTTCTTTTGCAATCTCAACTAGCTTGGCCGGATCAAGACCGTCATTTGAGGGGGTTACTAAGTAAAGCTTATTTACGTATGACCAGAATGCGTTCTCTCCTGCAAGCTTTGCCACGCATTCTAGCGCCTCTGCTTCTGGCCTAGCCTTTGCATGTAGGCTGTCTAATGGGGCATGTCTGTAAACTACTTTGACCTGACCACTGTCTACATATTTCTCTATTACCTTCAAAACCGTTTCAATATGGAATTTTTTACAAAATGGACACTCGGTATCAGAAAATAACACGAGAGTCACGGGAGCGCTAGGCTGACCCAAAACATGATCTGTGCCGTTAACAGGTTCAATATTTTTTGCAAGGTCGATTACACTCGGTCGATTCCCTGCGACTATCTGCCTGTCGCCCTCATTCAGTTTGTTTTTGTTCACGTACACTACCGAGCCTGCAATTATGAGTCCCGCAATGATAATAGCCATTGGTACAGTCAAAAAAGGTTGATTGTTTTCCTGTTGGATAGGAAGTGCTACTTTGCGATTTTCTAACTCTTTCTCTACAGCCTCTATATTCTCTATCTTGTCATCGTTCATGAGCTATTATTTGTTGTTATAATTATTACTAACTTTTTCCCAGTCAAGATTTTTAAAGAATGCGTCAACGTATTTCGTTCTTTCTCCTGGTAAGTAATCCAGAAGATAGGCATGCTCCCATACATCTAGAGCAAGGACTACTCTGGCACCTGCCAGGTGACCGATCTCGTGGTCACTAACCCAATTAAGCAACAGGCTCCCACTGACTTTGTCTTTCAAGAGCAAAACCCATCCTATACCACGCATTAGTGCCATCTTCTTTATCTCACTTATCAAATTATCAATGGTTCTGAACTGTTCATTAATTATGAGTATGAGGTCTGCGGGTAGGGCAGAGCTGGGTGTTCCCTGAAGTGAGTCGAAGTATATCTCGTGAAGCCGCATGCCGTTAAATTCGAATCCCAATCTTCTTCGGAGCTCTGAAAGCATTAATGCATCAGATGACTCTTTTGAAGACTCAAGCGTTATCTTCTCGATAAGTAGATTGCAGTTTCTCACGTAACCTCCATATAACTTTAAATGTTCTTCGATTTGCCTTGAAGATAGCCCTTCCAGTGGCCCTACTTGGAACTTCTTTTCTTCAAATGTTACTTTTTTCATATGTTTTTTGTATTATCTGACTATCATATCCGACTCATAATCCGAGGGCAAGCAATACTTGACAGTGCTATGTAGTATAGCACTGTTATAAAGGACTATCTAACTTGTCAAAACCTATATTATAGGCCATATTTATTCAATAAAAGACAACAAAGAAGCATGTGAAATATTTAGGAATTGATTGACTTCGGCACTACTTTTTGCTACTATGGACAGACGCACCGTAGGGGTGCATTTGTTGTAAAAGTCTCAAAATGTCCCAAAAGACGTACTGAGGCGGATAGGATAGTCAGGTATTATTCGATAGTTAGTCGCGTCGGGTTATACTGGAGAAGTTACCTAAAGACATAAATTTACTAGAATTTTCAGCTCGTTTATTCAGAATGCTTTAGCTGGCACACTGCTCGCTACAAGTATTACCGGTACGTCCACATCGGCGCTTATCGGCAATGTAAGTACTGTCGAAGTAGATAGAGAAATTCCGGTCAAAGAGGCAACAATAAGCAAACAAGCTTCAAAGCCGGGATGTGATTCAGAAGTTAAGAATACCAAAGCATGTATCAAACAGCTTATCTCCAAATACGCTAAAATGTATGGAGCAGAAGAGAAGCTGGCGCTTGACATAGCCTTCTGCGAGTCAAGTTTCAGGGCAAACGTATATGGGGACGGCGGCAGGGCGTTCGGAACATTCCAGTTCCATCGCCCTACGTTTGAAAGGTTTTCAAGACTCCTAGGTGAAAAACTTGATTACTACAACAACGAAGACAATATCAGACTTGGCGTCTGGGCGCTTGCAAACAACAAAGAAGACCATTGGTCTTGTTACGAGAAAGTTGCTTTCAACTAACAATGAAAAATCCCGCTTGAAGCGGGATTTTTCATTGTTAGTTTTTTGAGTATTTATCAATGAATTCACTCTTGTATGTTTTAAAATCATCGTTTATTAATGATTCTCTGATTTTTCTGACAAAATTTATTATAAAATATAGGTTATGAATTGATGCGAGACGATAAGCGAGCAGCTCTTTTGCTCTGAATAGATGCGCGATGTATGCACACGTATAAGATTTACAAGTAGAGCATTCGCAATCTGCTCCAAGAGGCTCAAGCAATTTTCTGAATTTTGTGTTTTGAATATTTATTCGGCCGTTTCGAGTAAGTACTGTCCCATTGCGTGCCATACGGGTTGGCATTACACAGTCAAAAGTGTCACAGCCATTTTCTATCGCAGTGATAATATCGAGTGGCTCTCCAATGCCAAGAAGGTGCCTCGGTTTATCTTCCGGTAAAATTTCTGTCACCCAACGCACTGCTTCGCCCATATCTTCCTTGTTGAATGATCCGCCTATTCCAAAACCGTCAAATCCCATTTTTCCAATTTCTCTTGCACTCTTTTCGCGAAGATCTTTGTGGCGCCCACCTTGGACTATACCAAATAGTGCTTGCGGGTACCCTAATGGTTTCTCAATTTGTAATTTTCTATGATGTTCAAGCGAGCGAAGGGCCCACCTGCGCGTGCGTTCCATGGCCTCAAATTGATATTCGTATTTTGCGATAGGCGAGGTGCATTCATCAAAAGCAAAAATTATATCAGCACCCAAATCGTGCTGTATTTGCATTGAAATTTCAGGCGTAAGTCTATGGTCGCTGCCATCAATCGGCGACTTGAAGTTGACCCCATCCTCGTCTATTTTCGCAAGCCTAATCTTGTCTTCGAATTCACTTGGAAGCTTAGCTTCCAAGTGGGGAGTCTTAGATCCCGCCATAGCGGGGTCTAACCTTATGGAATGTGAGAGTTTACTGATTCCCGTGCCGTAAGCGGCGCCAAGTGAGAACACTTGAAAGCCTCCAGAGTCTGTCATTATGGGCCCGTCCCAGTTCATGAATTTATGGAGTCCGCCCGCGGTTTTTATGAGTTCGTTGCCAGGCTCTAGATAAAGATGATATGTGTTTGCAAGCACTACTTCTGCCCCAAGCCCAGCAACTTCTTCAGGTGAAAGCGCTTTGACGGTAGCCTTGGTCCCCACAGTCACAAAGGCCGGTGTTTGTAACTCTCCATGTTCGGTAGATATAGTGCCAACTCGCGCCTTGCCGCGTCCGAGTGATCTTGTAATTTTAAATTGCATGTCATTGAATATTACACAAGAATATGCTTAAGTAAACACAGAGTAGAGATGTGACAGTTACAAAGGAGGGCCAGCGTGAATTGCGGATACTGCAATCTATCGCCCGGATTCAAGTTCGTTCCTGATCCACGCTCCAATGGCGAAGTGGAGCGAATGTCTTGTCTCAATTGTGCGAAGAAGAATCCGTACTTTTGCCGAAGACACTCTGTAATTCATCTTGTTTTCAGAGATGGAACGCACGTGTGCAGGCAGTGCATGTACTTTTACGTCAGTGCGCTCGGTCATACGGTGAAAGCCTTTTATCTTGATAGAATTACCGATGGTGTTGGACCGGAGCTCCTGCTTGAGCTAGGGATCTACGGCCACAAGAGACAGGGACTAGCTGAAGAGTTCCGTGATGAAGAGTACGAGCTCACGCTTTCTGAGGATGAGCATGTGCTTGCCCTCTGTTTCTCTTATATGGAGAGAAAAGGACTTTCTAGTTTGAGCGAGGTAATTGACACAATAATCGAAGCTGGCAGCGCAGAGGTTCTTTTCGTGGCCTACTACTAGATTGATTCAATGGGTATCCATAGGCCGGCCACGAAGTGGCCGGCCGAATCTTTCCAAAAATTTTTCACCTATGATATCTTGCGTGCTTCAAGGTACATAAAAAGAGGGAACTCCTTACGCGCACTGTTTTCTGCAGAAGCTCTTGGGCCGCTATCACTTTTTTTGTGTGAGATCCATTCCTCAAGCCCCGTTATCGCAAAATCAAATTTCCTTAGTGTTTTTACGTACATCTGAAGTGGGCGATGGAAAGAGATTGTTACCTCAGTCATACGTGCCCCCGGGTGCATTCTAATCAGAGAATGGGTTTCTGACATATATTTATCTATTGCCCTAAACTGCGTCTGTGCTTTTTCGTCAAATTCCCAACTACTATGCTCGGGGATTCTAAATGCTGGATGATTTAATACTATATGTAGAGTGCCGTTTTGTTTCATAACTCTCTGGCACTCAAGGATAGTGCCGTCAATGTTTTGAATATTTTGGAGTGCGAGAACAATAATAATTTTGTCGAAGCTTTTATCGGCAAAAGTTATATTGTCTGATGGGGCAACAACGTATTTTTCGTTTCTATGTGCGTGCCGCTTTGCAATTGCTATAAGCTCAGGTGATATGTCAGCACCACTTACGTCCGTACCTTTTAATGCAAATTCATGCGCGAAAAATCCGCTTCCACACATGAGATCGAGCAGTGCATCGTTCTTCTCAATTTTAATTAATCGTTCTAGGTGAGGAAGAATGACTTGCCTTTGATAGCTGTCTTCGCTTTGTATTACTCCGTTGTACCATTCAGATACTTCGCCCCAGGAGGTATTGTTCTGTTGAGTCATTGCTTGATTGCTATGCTGCTAAAATTTTTTTCAGCCGAGCAAGGTTGAAACCAGTAAAATGAAAAGCACTCCGACCAATGTAGCGTAAATTGTTTTGTGCGAAGAACCGTGACTATGCGCTTCTGGCAGAATGTCAGAAGCGCCTATGTACATAAGAAAACCTGCAAAAAACCCAAGATATATGAGTAAATAATCGGAGGACAAGGTGAAAAAGAAGGTAGACAGTCCACCGAGCAATGGAGCGCAAGCATGAAATGTGAGGAACTTGATCGCGCGTTCTTTTGTGTTTTTATGTGCAAGCATTAATGCCACGTTATTCAATCCATCACTAAACGCGTGGGCAATCACCGCAAGCGCAACCGCAAGACCAACTTCCCTCGAAATCTGGAAACCAAGCCCGATTCCAAGCCCGTCAAGAAAGGAGTGTGCTGAAAGCGCGAGAGCCGAGAGCATCCCGACAGATGGGTGTTTGTGTTCGCCATACTCTTCTTCGTGCGAATGGTGGATAAGAAGTAGTTTCTCCGCAATATGGAAAACAAGAAAGCCTGCCACAAAAGCGTACATGACATAAGTGATCTCTCCGACACCTGATTCGAGAATTTCGAAAATCTCAGGAAATATGTCGAATGCTACTATAGCGAGTAGTACCCCGGCAGTAAAACCAAGTACAATGTGCATCTTGTCTTTGAACTTAAGACCAAACAAGCCTCCAACCAGCGTTGAGACAAAAGTCAGCAGAATCGATATTATAGCCATAATATTGAGTATATGGTTTAGGGAGAGTTCAGGCAAGTATAAGCGGAAGATACAGAGAAAGATCGGCTAGATCAAAAGTCGCCCAAAAAATCAACTTTAGTATGGGAATTTCCTCTTGTACTTTTCGTAAGCTACCAAAAATTGCGGGCTGAATTGGTCTGGATCAATCTTAAGAAGCGTTTCAAGTTCAACCCTTTTGATTTTTTTAATAGTGGAAAGCTGTTCGGTGTTTATATTCCAATTGTTATCATAAAGACAGTAGAACACGTTCATCAGTCTCTTTGTGCCGTCTTTTAAAGATTCGAACTCTCTGCCGAGCAAGTATAGTTTGGAAGGATGTATGCACATATCATGCAATAGCGCCCGCTCAGCCGCTTTACTCGGATCTTCATTCTGCCATACAAGAGAAACGGCTGGCACTCCCATTTTGCCCTTATAAATCTTTTTTGAGAGCTTGCTTTCGGTAAGTGTGGCAAGAAGCATTTCGCGATTCTGAGTAAATACGAAAACGAAGGCATTTTCCAGGTAATCCTTGCGTCTATCAACTTCATTCCATACCTTGGTCTCGACGGGTTTGCCGTGTTCGTCCAATATATCGACCTTGTAACTATGTGATGAGCTGTTAATCATGCGAAATAAGTATAACCCAGACACGTTTTTCTACAAGTGCGAAGACACCGGAGCACTACTTAGTCAAGTATGCCCGCAGCCGCTTCTTACTAGAGCAGATTTAGCAGTTCTTGGGCCATTACTTTCATCTCATTGGTTTTCATCGCGAATATTTGTACTTCGGATCCCTCGTCGCCAATCTCGCCGCTACCGCTTGTCCGAGTACTATTTTTCGCATCATCAAGTCTGATTCCAAATGAATTCATGTTCAGACAGATTCTGTTTCGCAAATTCGCCGATCGTTCTCCTACTGTTCCGGTAAAGACTAGGGCGTCTATTCCGTCTAATGTCGTAGCCATGCTTCCTATCATTTTTTTTATTCTATATACATAGAGTTCGAGGGCCGATTTCGCGTTTTTGTTTCCTTCCTTTTCCGCTTTAAGCAGATCTCTCGGGTCTTCGGATATGCCGCTTAGGCCAAGTAGCCCGCAGCCACGATTCAGAAGCGTTTCCACGAGCGATATGGGCGAATCTGTTTTTTCTATGAGAGTGGAAACCAAAATAGGATCAATGTCTCCAGAACGCGTGGCCATCATAACACCTTCAAGCGGGGAGAATCCCATGGATGTATCTACAGTTTTGCCGTCTTTAAAAGACATAACACTTATTCCGCCTCCTATATGGCAGATTATCAGCTTTGATGGTAATTTTCGGCACAATCGGTCAAGCTCGGAAACAATATATTCCGCAGACAGTCCGTGATAGCCGAACCTTTCGGCCTCGAGGTTTTCGCGCATTTGGCGCGGAATGGCGTAGAGCCTCGACACCAAGGGCCTCTCCCTGTGAAAAGCGCTGTCCGAGAGTGCGTATATCGGCACATCCGGCAACGTTTCTTTGAACATTTTTATTTCTCCGAGTGAGGCTTCTATGTGGAGAGGAGAGATCGCGAGTTTCTCGTTTAGGTTCGTCATAAAAGTTTCGTCTATTTTACGATGGGTTGCAAAAAAATGCCCGGGAGCAACGATCCTCACTCCAATGGCCGCGAGCATCGTCGGGTCAAACTCGCACTCTTTCTTTATAGTCTTGATCAAATATTCGGCGCATTTCCTGAACTGTTCTTCGGTGACATTTTCTTCGTAAACTTTCGTCCCTTTTTCTACGGTTGAAATATATGAGCCTTTATTTTTTTCCAAATGAAGCGAAAGGATCTGTTCAGAGTCCTTATAAAGCGCGTATTTCCTGGATTCACTCCCGGGGTTGGATAAGATTATATATGCCATTTCCAATTTGTTATCTCTTCCGAATCAACTCCATGTTCTTTTACGTATTCAGGATACGACGCAATCTTTTTCAAGTATTTTTGATACAGGCTCCGTGCAGTATCCGCATCCAATTTGCCTTGGTCTTCAAGTGATCTGAAAGCGTCCAGAGCAAGATGCCACCTGCTCGTACTGTTGCGGAGTTGCAGATCGAACGGCGTTGAAGTGGAGCCTATTTCCAAATATCCGTGCACTGTGAATCTGCGCAGATCGGTTTTCCAGTCAAAAAGCCGTTGTTCGAAAGTTTCCGGATAGCCGTGAAAATTAAATATGACCGGTTTGTCGCTCGTAAAGTATTCTTCGAGAGGGTGATGATTAGAACTACTGCCTATATTTGTGGCACAGAGTTCAAGCACGTTTACGAATCTGATTTTAGCGTTCGGAATCTCTTGTTTTACAATCTGAATGGCGGCGAGAGATTCTCCTGTCAGATAATCGCCGGCGGCCCCGAAAACAATATCAGGGTCTTCGTCGCTCGCGAATTTCCAAATTGAAAGTCCGGCCTCTGCTTCTTCTTCCGCCTCTTCTTTGTTGAGCCATATCGTTTCTTCCGTTTTGGCCGCGCATATCACATGAATCTCATTTTTTGTTTTCAACGATCTATGAAGAACGGTGAGCGTGGAATTGGCATCGGCCGGAAAAAACACCCTCGCGAATCTTCCGTGCCGCTCTAGAACTCCGTCAATAAATCCCGGATTCTGGTGTGAGAATCCATTGTGATCTTGTCTCCAGCCGGAGGAAGTCAGCACATAGATTAATGAGGCAACAGGCTCCCGCCAGCTTGTTTCGCGTGCGATTTTCAAAAACTTCGCATATTGGTCTGCCATGCTTGATACGACTTGCA
This sequence comes from Candidatus Vogelbacteria bacterium, assembly GCA_016215335.1. Lineage (GTDB taxonomy): Bacteria > Patescibacteriota > Minisyncoccia > Phycocordibacterales > JACRKE01 > JACRKE01. The sequence continues at coordinate 29,150 of JACRKE010000011.1, forward strand.
CAAAAGCTTCATAAGATGCGAATATTGCGTGTCTTCCTGTGAGAATATAACCTTGAGCCATCCCTTGAAGCGAATTTTCCGAAAGCATTTCGATGACCCTGCCTTCGGGTGCGATATCTTTGTCCCAGGATTTAAGGGGACCATTCCATGCGCGGGTTGTCGACTCAAAAACTGCATCAAGTTTATTGGAGTACGTCTCATCGGGCGACATTAGCCTGAAGTTCTTTTTTTCACTGTTTTTTGTAAATAGCTCATTTAGATATTTGCCCATCTGTATCATACTGCTCGCCGTGCTTTTTTCCGATTGGGTCTTGGGTGAGATGTACTTACTCACATCCGGCAGGTCAAGCTCGTTTTCCGGCGTGACTCCAAGGCGCGCTATCCGATTGTCTCCCATGAGAAGTTTTTCTTCCGGAACAAGACCCATGAGCTCTTTTAATGGGCCGTTTATGGGATCAAACAGTTCTTCAACTCTATAGCTTCGAAGCCATTTGTCGAGCGCCACGAGATCTTTTTTGTCATTTTTAGCATTGGGCAGGGTAACCTGATGAGACAGACAATTGTCTTCTATCTTATCTTTGCCTCTTTTCTTTATTCCCGTCGCTCCTTTGGGGGAGCTTAAAATTATCATGGGCCAAGCGGGCCAGTTTTTTCCGGTGCCGTCTTTCGCCTCTGACTGGATTCTACGAATCTCCAGGTGCGCGTCAGTCATCGCTCTTGCTAAACTTTCATGTATTTTGTCTTCATCCCCGTATGCTGACACGAAAACAGGATCGTAACCGTAACCCTTGAAAAGATTTTTGAGTTCTGTCTTTGACATACGTCCGAAAATGGTCGGCCCGGATATTTTGTAGCCGTTTAAATGTAAAATCGGCAGAACGGCGCCAGATGATTTAGGGTCGATGAATTTATGAAGATGCCATGCCGTTGCGGTCGACGCTGTTTCCGCTTCGCCGTCGCCCACAAGACAAGCCACTATCAAGTGAGGTTGGTCGAGCACTGCCCCATATGATGTGGAAAGGGAGTATCCGAGTTCTCCGCCTTCCACTATAACACCGGGGGTCGCGGGACTTGAGTGGCTTGGAAATCCGTACGGCCAACTGAAATTTTTTGCCACATAGCCGAGGCCTTTTTCATCCAATGTTGCCTCCGGATAGTATTTACGGAGCGTGCCCTCAAGATAAATATTTGCCTGAAGAGCGGGGAAGCCATGGCCAGGACCGAGAACGAACAAAAAATTAGAACCCGTTTTTTTAATGAGTAGGTTAAGATGAGCATAAACCAGATTTATACCGGGACATGTTCCCCAGTGGCCGAGCAGACGCGGTTTAATATGTTCGGGCCGGAGAGGTTCTTTAAGCAGGTAGTTCTCTTTCAAATAAGTCTGTATCGCACTTATATAATTCGTAAGCCGCAAAAATTTTTTCAAATTTTCCAGTTCGTCTTTATTCATGAAGAGAAGTATACCAGAGTAAGCTTCTCGTGTGGATTGGATAATTATCCCTTGCCAATTTATATTATTTGAGCCAAAATACGGCCAACATGATTGACAGGCCCGACATATACGAGTCTCACATAGACGAACAGATAGAGAAGTACGACCTCCGAGGAGTAGTAGACGAAATGGTGTCTTACTGTCTGAACACTTTTGCGAAAGAAGAGGAACCTTCAGTCTCAATTCCAATAGAAGACGTTAATCCTCATAAAGTTTCTGTCATTTTCGCCGCTGTCAAGCAGTTGGTTGAATCACGAAATCCCGACCTTCACGTCCGTGCGTCATCTTGGCCAAAAAAATTCGGAAAGACGGAAGGTTCCAAATACGAAAGCGTAATTTTTGTCACCAGGAAATAGTATACTTACTTTTTGCTTGTTTAGATTTTACAACCGATTGAGTCGAACAGTTTTTTGTCCTCTCGGAAAAGATAGAGCGCCATATGGTAGATGGTGTAGGTGATAAAGAACGCCGCGAGAACATCGATGGAGTAGTGGAGATGCCCCATAAGTACCGATACGCCGAATATAATGGACAAAGCCATGAACAGTATTCGGAGCCTTATGTCTTTCCAAAATATGTAAGACATCAGAAACGGCAGTCCCGTATGTCCGGAGAAAAACAAGTCGCCGCCAAACGTGAAATTACTGACGAAACTGGTTGGATCGATGTATATTTGCGTAGGAAATGCGCCCAAGTGTGTAATGCTTATGAATACGCTTCTTATGAGTATAAAAAGGGCGGTTGATTTAAGCACAAACGCGATGCGCGCGGGTTTTTTAATGCATAAAAAAATTATGAATATCCAAAAAACTATCGCTCCATAATTGAATATCCAATCTACATCGTAAACTCTTATATTCGAAAGTATGATATCCGTTACGAAATTGCTCGCTTTTTCTGTGGCATATTCTGAAGCTACCGCATTTGCAATGAGACTGAGTATGATAAGCGCGAAAGACTCAAGTGTGAGTCTTAAGTTGTTGTGATCACTGAATATTCTTTTACAATTCTCCGCGTATTTTTTCATTTTTAGCGTATATCTTTGTACTCTTTGTTGAAAGGACGATGTAAAATCACCTCGGAGAGAAAATTTATTATGTATAAAAAACCCGTGTTTACGAGACCCTGGCCTTCGAGTCTTCGGTTTGAAGAGTAGACGATGAAGGGCACTTTGAATTTTGATTTTCCGAATTTGCTTGCTCTTCTCGCGATGTTTGTGTCTTCGCCGTAAAAGGCGATAGAAGTGTCGAATCCTCCCATCTTTTCAAGTACGCTTTTTCTTATGGCAAAATTGCCACCTATTATCATATAACCCACTATCCAGTAAGAAGGCAGAGCCAGTATGTTCCACCATATGTACCTTACGATCCATTGCTGCCATTTCGGCGAATTGTAATAGATATACGGTCCACTTAAACTTGCTAGATTTTTGTCTCGAGAAAATTCTTCAATCACCGTTTCGACCCAATCTTCTGACATATAAGAGTCGGCGTCGTTATAGGCAAGAATTTCACCCTTGGCTTCCATAAATCCTCTTTGTCTCGCCCACGTTATGCCCTTATGCTCTTCGCGGACCACTCGCACTCCTTCTCTTAGAAGAGCGATTCCGGCGGTATCGTCCGTGCTCGTATTGTCTACGACAATAATTTCATAAAGCTTGCCGTGGCTGTTCTTTATACTTCGGTCGAGCGTAAATCCCAAGTACTTCTCTTCATTGTAGGCCGGTATTATCAGGCTTATTTTTGGAATATTCATCTGATTGGTTGCCATACTTTGTGCGCGGATTTTTTTAAAAATGTCATATAAAGGAAATTAACGATCCATTGGTATATAAGCCTGTGCCAGCCCAGTTTGTGCGGACGTCTTCCCGTATTTCTGAGCAACAGTTTTTTTTCACAGCGAGTCTTTCCGATCTTTCCTATTCTTTGAAAGAATTCTATGTCTTCGGCTACCGTCAGATTTTCATTGTAACCTCCGACTTTTCTAAAGGCGCTCTCCCGTACCATCTGAAACTCACCCGAGGCCGCACCAATTCCCAATATATTGTTTTGCAATCTGAAAATCAAATTAACGAAAAACATTATAAATCTATCCATGAATGTTTCTCTGTCATGCGCGATTCTTATAGGACAAGAAATGCCGACCAATTCAAAATCGTTTTTGAAAGACGCGAGCGCACTTCTGAAAAATTCATTCGGGTCGTCTATTATAATATCCGCATCAATGAAAACCAAAAGATCACCCTTGGCCTGCTTTGCTCCGTTGTTTCTATTTATGGCAATCGATTGGCTTTCTCGGTTTTGGGCGACTATTGTAATGTCTGCATATTTACGCGCTATATATAGGGTATCATCATCGCTCCGGCCGTCCGATACGATTATTTCAGATTCACCGAAGTAATTTCGGAGAGACTTGAGCAGTTTCTCGAGTACGTGTTCTTCATTTAAAGTTGGAATGATGAATGAGATCATAATTTTGCCATTTCAGACTTCGCGAATCTCACAAAGACAGTTATACCTGCCGAGGCGATTACAATGATACCGATAAGGAAGTACAATTGTAAATCTTTCGCTATGAACGAGTACAAAGATCCGAATGTGTAGCCTATTGAAAGCAGGACTGAAACCAGAATCAATTCGCCGAAAAGATTGATTGCCATGTATCTGACGAAGGGGATTCTTGTTGCGCCTGCCGCCATGAGAGTTGCGAGACACATGCCGAACCCCATTGTTACTTTTGATATGACCATGATCTTTAAATGATATTTATGGAAAAGACTTTTCGCTCTCAAAAAAAGTTCCGGCGTCACACTCAAGATGTGTCCATGTTTTTTGATTATGGGTTCCGCGAAAAAATAGCCCACGTAATACCATATGACGTCCCCGATGAGGTCTCCCATAACCAAAGCGATGAAGAGGGGCCAAAAAGTGAAGACTTCAACCGAAAGCAAGAAACCCGCGGCTATCATGAGTATGGGTCCTTCTATGGTAGCGCCTATGGCTACGATCGGATATTTGAGATATCCGCTCGCATTTGTAGCATAAACCAAAAATGTAGGAAGTGTTGTTTCCATCCGAATTACAATATTGTAGCACTATATTGTGGAAAACTATTATGAGCAAAAGTATTCGATTGATATAATGTCTGAATTAGCAGTTCATCAATAGAATATGGAACTATCACTGTTTTTGGCGAAGTTAATTGGATTGTATTTGATTATTGAAGGTCTCGTACTTCTCTTTAGGGGAGCTATGTTGCGAAGGGTACTCGGGGATTTTATGCATACGCCCGCACTTCGATATATTACCGGAGTTTTGGTGTTGCTCGTGGGTCTTTCCATGGTAATTTCGCATAACATATGGGAATGGTCATGGCTCGGACTTGTCACGCTCATCGGATGGTTGATTCTCATAAAGAGCGTCATGTACTTATTCATGGGAGAGAAATCGGTTGCCAAATTGTACAAATCATTCGATAAGAAAGGTTATTACGTTACCGCGGGAGTTATTGCGCTTGTACTAGGCATATATCTAGCCAAGATTGGTTTTGGGATATAAGCTTTTTTGAGTTTTTGGGAAGTTAATCTTTGAGATTGTTCACAATGGTATAAGCTTGATTGGCCGATTCGATGACGGAGTCAGCGCCGGTAAGCGAGCCGGCTATATAGAGGCCTTGAACATTTGTTTCGAAGTTCTCATCAAACTTTGGCTTCCCGCCTCCTATTGACTCCTCGATTTCGATGCCCGCGCTCTTTAGAAATTCGAGCGGCTTCTCGTATCCCGCGTGTACAAACATGTAATCAAAGGGAAGTTGGTGAGTCATACCTGATTTATTGATTGTCGCACTGTTTCCGGTGATCGCTTCAACTTTACTCTGCCAGCATATTTCAACTTTTTCTTCTCCTACCATCGCCCCAACTTCAGCCTTGTTCTTTTCGGTAACGCTATCCGTAAAATGATCTTTTCTCACAATCAGAACAATTTTGTTTTGTTCGCCGTGATAGATGGCCGTTTCAAGTGCGCTATTTCCACCACCGACAACGATTATGGTTTTGTTTGAATAATCGTTGTAGTAATCAAGCGCGTAAAAAATGTTCGGATGACCTTCTTCGCCAGGTACATGCAACTTTCGGGGATTTTCGAAGGTGCCAGAAGTGAGCAACACTCGCCTTGCTTTGTATTCAACACAGGCAGGACTTGTGTACACAGGTAGGACATGTGTGGTAGGTGTTTTAACCACAAATGTGTCTCCCTCTTTTTGAATTCTAAGTACGGTGTCAATTTTCACGTTCAGTGTTTCGGCTTGTTTTTGCCACAGGGTCACAAGTTCTTTGCCAGTGATCCTGTCGGGAAAAGTGAGAGCTCCTTTTAAGGTGGCCGTGTTGCGGCCATAGACATGATAGAATTTCTTTTCGGCCATGGTGTCTATTATGAGCGAGCCCGGGTATGTTTTCTCGATGAGCATATACGAGAGACCAGTCTTCTTGGCTTGGAGTGCGCCCTCAATGCCTGCAGGCCCCCCTCCCACTATAACTATGTCATAAATGTTATCGTTTGAGTCCATGTCTAAATATTGCTACAGTGGTGGCATTCTAGCATACTAATACACTAAATAAATGGAAACTGCAGAAAAAAAACGAATTGCTTTGATCGGTGCGGGTATCGCGGGTTTGGTATGCGCGTATGAATTAAAGAAGCGCGGGCATGATGTTATCATATATGAGAATAGTGATCGCGTTGGAGGCCGCATGGCGACCCGCGTAAAGGATGGTCTTGAGTTTAATCCGGGCGCCACTTTTTTAAGCCACCACTATCATACTTTGCGCGCTTATGCTGAAGAGTTTCGCATTCCGTGGCATCCTATGCAGAAAGGAAGCTCGCATCGCGTTCGGCGCGGCGGCAAGTCTTACTACTATAACGTGGCCGGGCCGATTGATGTGCTTAAACTCCGAGTGCTTTCACTGCCGTCGCGCTTGCGTTTCCTCTGGTTTTTAATGAGACTTGCTTTGCGCAAAATTCCGGGCAGTTTTTTCGATTTGTCTTTGGTGCCCGAGAGTTTTGATTTTGATAACGCGAGCCACTATCTAAGAAAAGCGGTCGGAGACGAGGTCGTGGACTATGTCGCTGATCCTTTCACAACCACTCTTCACTTTTATCTGTCGGATCAGGTGAGCACGGCCATGATGTTTACACTTTTGAAATCTCTTATAGGCAATCCTGAATTTAGCGCGGAGTATCCCGTGGGCGGTATTCAAGCTATTCCGAACGAACTGGCCAGGAGACTTAATGTCGTGACTGAAGCGCGAGTAGAGAGCGTCATACGAGGAAAAGACGGAAACACAGTTCGAGTGAATGATCGGGATGAAATGTTTGATGCCGTGGTGTTCGCTTGTCCCGCCCCAGCTGTTCTTGGCATTCTTCGGAATCCGACCGAGTCCGAGCTTGAATTGCTACAATCCGTGACTTACGGCAGCACTATCACCTTTGCATTTAAGGTGCCTTCAACAATGTTTACCGACAATACGCACTGCATCTATGTGCCATACGTTGAAAACAAGATAATCGGTTCGTGCATCTTTGAAATGCGAAAGCAGACAGGACTGCTTGCGGAGGGCAAAACACTATTCAATGTTTATCTTCATGATCAAGCGGCCAAAGAGCTAATGAACAAAAGCGAAGAAGAGTTGCTCTCGATTATTATTCCCGAACTTCGCGCCATCTGTCCTGAATTCACGGTCCACGAGAAAGATATCGTATTTCACGACATTGAGCGATGGCCCCGAGCAATGCCAGCCTTTCCTCCGGGTTATGTTTCAAAGACAAGAAAGTTCCTCGAAAACAATCAAGGTGTCGACAATATCTATCTTATTGGCGACTACATGAACAGCACATGGACAGAGGGCGCGGCCAGATGTGGTCGGCGCACTGCCGAAGTAATTGACAATGTAGGCTAGTCCATGTTATTGTTAGTGTAGAGTTTTGTGATCTGACTAGGACTCGTAATTGTAGTGCCAGACAGTAAGTACCCAAACAACAAGGAGCAGACGTATGTTGTGTCAAATTGAGAGGGTCTCCCCGATCATGATCGAAGGCGAAAAGTACGTCCAAGTGGTGGCTTTCAGGATGCAGAATGGAGTTTTTCTGAACCGTGAAGCTCGGATACATGTTGCGGTCGAAAGGGGGCATCCGGATCCTGGTTACTGCTGGGACATGATCCGGAGTGCCACCGGGTTGGACGAGAGGGTTCGTCGGTTTTTTCTCGAGAACATTGATCGCTTCCATCTGACTGAAGTCTCTTGGAATGCGGGCTTGTTCGCGCAGTTGTGGTACGGAGACTCCGTCGAACAGGCTCGGAGACACATGATTGAGTGGCGGAAGAATTGCCGTTGATATTTTCCGTGACTCAACAACTCTTAACGTAACTAATCTACTTACTTGAAGGGAGTGGTGGAGCTTGAGAATTATGATTCTCGACGGCGGAGCCGTCCGGGGCGCCTACATGGGTGCCATTCTCGCTCACTTTTATTCGGTGGGGATTAGGGCAGACTTCTTCGATCTCATCGTTGGCACTTCGATCGGCGGGACCAGCGCGACCTACTACGTTGCGGGTCAGATTGAGGAAGGGCTACGGTTTTTCACGGAGCACATGCCGGGTAAGTTCATTACAAAAGTCCTTGGTGTTCCTTTCTTTAATATGCAGTACTTGGCTTGGGCGTATCGCGAGTCTCGCGACAAGCTTAACGCCGAACTGCTACGCGGAAGGACACCCGTCTACATGCCAGTCTCAAACTCGAAGACTGGTAAAGCGGAGTTTGTCTGCTTGAACAACCAAGAGGATCCGACCTGGGTCATGCTAAATGGCGTAAATGTGCCGGTGCTTGGATACAACACCGCTGTTCTCGCCGATGGTTCTCGAGAGGATGGCGGCTTTATGGAGCAGCCTCCAGTCCGACACCCGTTCGTGGAGAAGGCGAATGAGATCTGGTTCTTGTCGCCTTTCACCAGGGAGTATCGGTCGTCCGAATTCAAGTCGAAGATCATTGCTCTTTTTCTTGGAGCGTTTGATCCGGACGTGCGGAGAATGGTGGCCAATATGGCATCACGCTCGAACGCCGCTCGCAACACTCTGGATGGAATGGCTGACGTAAGAGTGATCCGCCCAGAGCGGAAGCTCGAGATCGGCTGGGCTCACAAGGATGTGCCAGCCATCAAACGAGTGATGGCTCTAGGGACGGATGACGCAAAGCGATTTCTGGATAGCAAGAGCATGAAGCCATAGCACTTTCGATTAAAAGGAGCTGAATGATGACCCCATTTCGTTCTCGGCCGCCGCCCCCGTTAGGGCGGCTTTCGTTTTGCAAAACAGTCTGTCCTACGACGTTGGACGTCGTAGGGACTGTTCACACTCCGGGTTGTGAGCAGTCACGTTTGTTATGCATTGTTTAGAATTTGGAAGGTGATAAAATATTTACATTAGCAATTTAGATAATATTAAAATGAGTTCGCTTAAATTTGCCAGTCTTGTGTTTTCATTATTACTTGCACCGGCTTTTGTGCTTGGTGAAGAAGTTAGAGGCGACACAGCGCCAGTAGAGCCTGTAAACCCTGCACCAATCGTGCAACCAAATCCAGTAAATGCTGTGCCTCCGGTTCAAAATATCAATCAGGCCAGGACACCTGATCCTATTGCGCCAAATCCCGGAGCTCCTATAATTCCTCCGATTCCAAATAATGTGGATCGTCCTATTTTAGATAATCAAAACCGTGATCCAAGAGGGGAGTTTGGTCCACGTCCAGGGGAAAGAATGGGAGATGAAAGAGGAAGACCTTTCGTGTCGGAATTCAAGCCTAATGGTGGCGAGGATCGAAAAGATAATTTTAGAGATGATGGGGTAAGGCCTCGGGAGATGAGGGGAAATAACCAGACTGACAGGAAAGATGATAGAAGTGATGAAAACAAAGAGAAAAGCAAGGCGCGAAAAGATCGTTTCAATGAAGACGAAGAGCCGCGGGACTTCGTGGATCCGCGCCAGATTAGTGATGCCTTAAGACAGATTAAGGAGGTAAGGAGAGAGACGAACAGATTGCTCAAGCGAACCAAATCCTTAAAGCTCGAAGCGCCGCAGTCTGTTTTGAATTCACTCCTGGAAGATCTTAAGAAGTCAGAGGATGCTATAAATAACGCAGAGGACGGAAAAGAGCAAGAACCGGTACAAGATTTCTTCGAATCGCGTGCTTGGGAAGTGGTGCAAAAAGTAAGAATAGAAGTTGAATTGCCGAGCGAGCTTCAAAGGGTTGAATCTGAACTAAAGCGATTAGAAAAGACAATTTCAGTAAAGAATTTTTCGCTTGAAGGAATCGATACAGAGCTTATAAGAGCCAAAATAACTGAAATAAGAGAAGCCGTAAACACAGCCAGGGCTGCAATGGCGGAAAATAATCCCGAAGAGGCTCAAGTTGCAATGCATACGATATATGAGGGTTCTCATCCGGGAGACATTAACGGAGTGGTTCAGCAGATGAAAGAAATTTCAAGTGCCTTAAAACGTATTAAATCTGCTGAAATCAAAGAGTCAATGCTCGACCTGCTAGCCCCTGTCTTTGAAGCGGTGGAGGAGGGAGATTTCAGAGAGGCAAATATGGCATTGAATGAAGCCAGAAGGGAAATCATGCCACTTATGGGCAAAGTGCAGAAGCTTATGAAAATGAATCCAGAGACTCAAAGAAAGATCCAAATGTTGGAGAAGCAGATTGAAGACAAATTGAATGAAGGTGATGGCCGTCAATCATATGCGCCGTACACTTTTTATCAGAAGGCCTCGGTTCTCGACATGGTGCGAGATTTGTTTGGATGGTAATATTTTAAGCACACTTTTAATCCTAAATCGATTTAACAAGATTTAACCAAAAGCATCCCGCTTTAATCTGGATGCTTTTTTGTTTTGAGATTAAAATTACGTGTGCTATTGCAAAAAGTTTTAAAATAAGATATAATACGCGTAGCGATTTCCTCGCGGCTCTGCCGCGATGACCTTGGAGGAAGGTTTGGAAACCCTCGGTTTCCAAGTAGAATAGAGGGATGCCCGTCAAGAAAACATGGCACAATGCGTACGATACCCACTACCACA
>JACRKE010000012.1 GCA_016215335.1 Candidatus Vogelbacteria bacterium
AATTTGACGATAGTCAAAGACTTGGAAAGACGGGGGTGTCGGCTCCGCCTAGGCGGAGCCGACACCCCCGTCTTTCCAAGTCTTTGACTATCGTCAAATTTTTAGAAAGGCGTACCAGCCCGCTTGCAAAGGCAAGCGTTCGGGTAGACAATATTTATATGCTAGAAACAACATTGGGTGATAAAAAGTATTATGAACTTTCAGAAGAAGAGAGAGTTAAGTTGATAAGACTTGGTGACGAAGCCATGGTTAACACGTATCCAAAATCAAACGATGGATACGCTGTGGCGTGCATGACAAAGTCCGGTAATGTTTTCACAGGAGTTTCCTATCTTTCAAAAACATACACACTCACCATGCACTCAGAAGCGACCGCACTTGCGAACGCCGCAATTCATGGAGAAAAAGACGTGGTGGCAATCACGGGACCGAACTGTCACATTTGCAAACAACTTATTTATGAGAGTGGTTTGAATTCCGGAATCGATGTCGCCATAATTATGGAAGTAAACGGTAACACGCGACAGGAACCAATTTCAACGATGATGGCATACCCTTGGCCCGAGAATTAGTTATACACTTTCGTTCACTTTTATTTCTCTCAGCACTTTCTATACTGTGGAAATGAAGAAAAACATCAAACCAGCGCTTTTTGGAGGCAGCCAAATTCGTCGCCATTGGGACGACAAGAAGGAACTTTGGTATTTCTCGGTAGTGGACGTGGTCGGTGTTTTAACAAATCAACCTGACCATAAGCGAGCTCAAAGTTATTGGACGACACTGAAAAATCGCTTGAAACAAGAAGGAAGTGAGGTCGTCACAAAATGTGACCAACTGAAAATGATGGCCTCTGACGGAAAAGACTATTTAACTGATGCGGCTAATACCGAAGTAATGCTTCGCCTTGTCCAATCAATTCCGTCACCCAATGCTGAACCGTTTAAGCTGTGGTTGGCCAAGGTCGGATACGAGCGACTAGAAGAAACTGCCGATCCTGAAATTACTATCAATCGAGCCCTTAAAACCTATCTGCAAAAAGGCTACAGTCCGGCGTGGATTAATCTGCGTCTCAAGAGCATTGAAATAAGAAAAGATCTCACAGATGAGTGGACGAACCGCGGGATGAAAGAGGGGCTTGAATTCGCGATACTGACTGATGAAATCACAAAAGCGTGGACGGATATGAGTACTCGCGAGTATAAAAGTCTGAAAGGGTTAAAGAAAGAAAATCTACGAGACAATATGTCGAATCTTGAATTAGTGTTAAACATGCTTGCGGAAACAGCGACTACGAAAATCTCTGAAAAACGAGAACCAAAAGATTTGGAGGAAAATAAAGCTGTCGCCCGCGAAGGGGGAAGCGTCGCAGGCAACGCGCGCAGAGAAATCGAAGGTAAAACCGGCGAGAAGGTAATTACTGGCAAGAATGCAAAGATGCTCGGGTTGAGAAATAGCAAATCAAAACTTAAATAACCATGCGACTATTCTTGACATCAAGTGGGTTTCCAAAATCTGCAGTGAATTGCAAGCGGGAGTTTTTGGATTTAGTTGGGAAGCCAACTGATCAAATTCGTGTGGCGTATGTCCCAACAGCGTCATATGTAGAGAAGAATAAAACTTTTGCAGAGATTGATAGGCGAGAGTTGATTGAGCTCGGCATTCCAGAGGCGAATGTGGTGGACTTTGAGCTTGACCATGAAATTACTTGCGGCGAGCTCTCAAAATTTAATGTGATTTTTGTGGATGGGGGAAATACTTTTTATCTACTTCAAGAAATAAAAAAGAGTGGGTTCGACAAGGCAATATCAGAATACTTGAAAAAAGATTTGGGCGTATATGTTGGCGTAAGCGCGGGTACGGTAGTTGCGGGACCGGACATTGATTTTGTCGCGGATTGGGATGACCGGAGTCAGGCTCCAGAATTAAAATCCACAACCGCCCTTTGCCTTATTGAAATCGCGTACAGTCCGCACTATACTGACAGTGAAGCTGAAATAGTAGAAAAGCTCAGAGAAAAATACAGTTATCCGATCAAAAAACTGCGTGATGGCAGGGCGATTTTGGTAAACGGCAGTAGGGCGCGAAAAATCGAGAATTAACCATGCTTAATTAAAATTAGAAATCCGCCGTGTGGGCGAGGCTACAGCCTCGCCCACACGGCGGATGGATATTGGTCTTTATTGACTCAAGGTTTGCGTAGGATAGTACTCGGGGGGGTCTTCTAGCCGATGGTCAGGTGGCGCATTTTGCCACCATCGAACATTCCGGGCCCACGCAAGTACCAGTAAAGGTCGAGGCCGAGGTGCATCATTCCGACAACGATGGTCGTTGGCACGTCGATACTCTCCTGCATGTACTTGATTCCGGCAGGATGTGCGTTAAGGAATACCATGATGAGTTGCATCGGCTTCCCGTACTTCTTGAAAACGTATGGAATTAGGCCGTAAGGAGTCGTCCCGGAAGCATCAGCCGCCTCTACTCCAATTGCAATTCGGCCTTCGAGCGGCGCGCCACCCTTGCAACCGAACTGGAGGTCAGGTCTCGGCAGCCACTTCGGTGGCTCCTCGAAGTAATCGAGGCCGTGCAGATACACATCTCGTTCTGTCATGCCATTCGGCAAAACGAGATTCTCTTTGTGCACCCTCTGACACGTCGCACGCAACAAAGGAATAGTCGTGTCGATGGAAGGCCCGAGAATGTTGTCTCGGGAGAAGAAGGTTGGTTCGTCTCCGCCTCGCGCAATCGCAATCGTCGCAAGGAGTGCCAGTCGATCGTGCACCAAGGTGCTCATTTGAGAGCCCATACGACTGCCGCCGATGGTTTCTGTCTGGGGAAGCAAGTGGTGCAAAACCCATCGCATGAGCCAGCCAGTCTGATTGCGCTCTGCCTCGCAGTAATCGCGCCATGCGCGCTGAACCTTGACTTCTGCGTCGATGTTTCCGTAATCGATGTCGGGGTGCTCAAGATCGAGCACTCCTACACCGGCATTCAGATACTTGAATGCTAGCAGGCGCGATTGCGCGTTGCTACCTTCGATGCGGTGGACGAATGATCCAAGTGAAACTTCTTCGCGCTTCGCCCAGCAATCAGTATACACGCGGTTTTCAGGCCGCAACTCCAGTTCCGGCATTCTTTTCATCGCTATTTCCTCCCGTGATTGTATTAGGCCACGTACGGCGACCTACTTGTGTATTGAGTCCTTACTAAGGCCAAAGCCTAGCACGCTTGGCGGCATTTTCCAAGCAAGCCGAGTGTACTTTGGACACCGAGTATCCAAATGCGTCTGGACACTCGGTGTCCAAAAATTGCGTAGTTGCAGGATTCAGGCTGAATGTAAATTTGTGTTAATATATCAATATGGAACCGATCACGTTCATTTTAATTATCGTCATTGTCGTTTTGGCTTTGGGAGTCGTTATTTTTTACAACCGTTCAAAAATGTCATCACCGCATGTAGCGCAAAACGGTGAATTACTCATGCTTCAGCAGCAGCTCACCGAGCTCATGCGCACTGTGGACTCTAAACTCGGTGAATCTTCTAAGAATCTTCAAGATTCGCTCAAATATCAGATGGGCGAGTCGCAGAGACTTGTGCGTGACATTCAGGAGAGCGTGCAAAAGAGCTTGCTTGATGTGACTCGCGAGCAGACGAAAACAAACGAGGCCACTACGCGTTTCATGACCATCGCCGAACAGCTTGCGAATCTGGAGAAAGTACTCAAACACCAAAAACAGCGCGGAAATCTCGGCGAGGCTTCGCTCGAGCTCATACTTTCAAATATTTTACCGCCAGGCTCTTACAAAATGCAGTACGAATTTGCAAATACAGAGAAGGTGGATGCTGTGATTGTTACAAAGGAAGGAGTGATACCGGTTGATGCCAAGTTTTCACTCGATAACTATAATCGCGTGTTGCAGGCGGTTGACGATCGACAAAAAGAAGAGCTCGAAAGGGAGTTTAGAAATGATTTGAAGAAGCGCATTGACGAAACCGCGAAATACGTGCGTCCGGAGGAGGGTACCCTGCCCTTTGCTTTTATGTTTATTCCAGCCGAGGCCATTTACTACGATTTACTCATAAATGAGGTGGGGGCGGTTAAAGTAAACACCAGAAACTTGATTGACTATGCTTATAATGACAAGAAAGTGATTATTGTTTCGCCCACAACTTTCGCCGCCTATTTGCAGTCAGTCCTCTACGGGTTTAAGGCGTTTAAAATTGAGGAAACCGCGAAAGATATTATTAAAAGAGTGGATGACTTGCGAAAACATCTACAAGCCTACGATGATTATCACGAAAAGTTGGGGAATGCACTTGGTACGGTCGTGAATCATTACAACGCGTCAGGCAAGGAGTTTAAAAAAATAGACAAAGATGTCTTGCGTCTTACGGGAGAGGCAGTAGGCATAGAAGTTATTGCCATAGATAAGCCAAACTTAGAGGAATAAGTTGCGATCTGTGGAAAAAGATTGCAAGAATTAGAATTCTTCGTGTTATTATTAACGTATGGATGTTTTCTATGCAGCGAATGCAATTGCCGCAGTCTTTGGCTTTTGTCTTTCTGTTTATATTTTGTTTTTGAGACGAGCAAGATTGTCGGACAAAAGTTATATTTGCAGAACCTGCAAATTAACTTTTCCGGAAAAACATGCGCGCTTTCTAAAAATTCCTCTGGAATATCTCGCCATCATTTATTATGGATTTACCAGTATTAGTTACACAATACTTACTGTTTCCTCGGTGCCGCCGACGGCAGAATTTGTGTTCGTAACATATCTCGTCACCATTATCGCTTTTTGTTTCTCGGTTTATCTTGCATTCATTCAGATTGTTACACTCAGGCACTGGTGCGGTTGGTGCTTTATCTGGGCCATACTTTCTGGAATTCTAGTCGTTTTTATTGCTTTAAACACTACGGTCGACTGGTACTATTTCACAGAAAAGTATATTGACTGGATACGCTTCGCTTCAGTGCTTGGGGTTATGCTTGGCGTTGGCGGGGCCACCATAGCAGACCTTCTCTTTCTGTCATTTCTTCGCGATTTTAAAATTAGCGTGAAGGAATTAGAAAACCTAAAGATTGTTTCAGAAGTTGTATGGCTTGGACTTGGATTGCTTATTGCTTCAAGCGTTATGGTCTACGGCACACATTCATTTTTAATAAGACTCTATCCCATGCATCAGGCGACGCTCATTTTTATAGAAATTCTATTTGTTAATGGCCTCTTTCTTAACCTTTTCGCTATGCCAAGATTAACTGGAGTGGCTCTTGCCTCTAAGCGAGGACATAACAAGAAAGACATAGCATGCGCACGTCGGTTCGCTTACGTCTTGCTTACAGTTTCTCTCGTTACTTGGTACTCACTTTTTGTAATTGGATTTGGAGTTGATTTCGGCACTTCACTAGAACAGATTTTCGGACTTTATTTCTTTGTGCTTATACTCGGAATTACGTTTTCGCAGTTTTTGTACGACAGGCACAAAATTCCAAGTCTAATTACTAAGCACGCGAGTTAAGATTTTTATCAATTCCGAGGCAGAATTTGATTCGAAACTGTGAGCGAGTGCCTCCAAGTCGGTGTCCAGGAATTGTCTGATATTTTTGCCGGTACTGCTTTTCAGTTTTCTCGAAACATAAGATGTAGTGAGCGCAAACAGCTCTCGTTCAGCGGTTGTTTTGCCAGAAGTCGTTGTCACTATTACTCCAACGAGATTGCCTGAACGTATATCAAGTACGGCGCCTCCGGACGAACCACCCTGCGAAGCTATGCTTCCCGGAACATTTATTAGGTCAAGCTTGTCCGAGTCGTTTGGATCAAAATAGTAGCCTCCTGTGATTTTCGAAAGGCTTGATACTTGGTTTAAGCTCATTGATGCAATAATACTTCCCGTGAATTCAGCAGGGTAGCCCGCAATAATAACCGGGCTGTCTTGTAGGGATGAGTCGAAAGCTTCATCCGGCGTGAGATAGGGCAGATCATTTGAAATTGGGGTGCCATCAATTTTGCTTGTGATTAAAAGCAACGCGTAATCATTTTCACCCGTGCCTTTGGGTTTCTGTTCAAGAAGAAGTTTATCATTCATTTTCGCCCATTCCATAGGCATGTACAAAACACGCACTCTATAAATGGGCTCTGCGGGATTTCCTGTGCGCACGACGCAGGTAGAAGCACCTTGTTCTGGATAATCTTTGAGTAAAACATACTCCGCTACGTGCGCATTTGTGAGTATTACTCCTCTTCGGTCTATTACTATTCCGCTTGCTGTCGCAGATCTTACAGAATTTCGGCTATTTGACGTGCATAAAATATTTATTGTGGCATTTCTAGTTTTGTCATTCAGTTCCGAGACTGTTTTTTGTGGAGAACTTTGTGTTACAAAGGGTGTAGTACCCGACAGTTGGTTGCTTAGTGAGGTCAGAGTCGTCTGAATCTGAACAAGTGATCTTTGAACGATGGGTAAAAGTTCAGCATTTCGAGCCGGAGCTGCGTTATATTGACCGAGTAAAATAAGCAAACTCTGAAGTGTCAGGGCGATTTTGCCAAGCATTATAGAAATTGCATCGGTTGAAAGCATTTGTATTGTGCGGGATGGGAGAGTCGAACTCCCGCCCTCAGTTTGGAAAACTGATGTCCTACCGTTAAACGAATCCCGCTTTGGTTAGTTAATGGTATCAAACATGCCAAATTTCTGCAAAAAACATGAGTGAGTGCCGTTGCCGGCACTCACTCATGTTTTTATCGGTTCTTGGATTAAAGCGAGTTGATCTCTTTGTCCATAGGTCCGAGTTCCGCGTCTACATCTCCTTCTGTGTCCAAGGTGTTGAGCTCGTTCTCTTCAGAACTCAAAGGAGCTGCAACTCCAGCGCTGTTTTGAACGGGAAGCGCGGTATCGTCAGTTGATTTTGTGTACACAATTCCGAATGCTATAAGAATAATCACGACCACTACCGCAATAACTATAATTATTTTGTTACTCATATTTTTTACTGGTTAACTGTATTTGTAGTAGTCGCGGCCGGCATTATTTCCGGAATCTCTTTTATTCTCGGTGTCCCTGCAAGTGCTTTGGCGGCAGCCCTCACTGCTTCCCTTGAATCCGACATTGCCTTTTGTACTGTTTTTAAATCATCTCGAAACGCTTGCCTTGCTTCTCCTACTTTGGCTTTAAGATTGCTTTCATCGGCAAGGTCAAACGAGTAGCCTTTAGTTGCTTGAGCATTTATGAGTTCGGTAGTGCTTGTAATTGACGACTCTGCTTTGACTATCGCGTCTTTCACTGCTATGACGTCAATTCCTTTTGATATCGCGTTGTCGGCGCGACTGTTTATACGATTCAGGATTTCAGTCATTTTGCCAAGATTTTTCAAGTATTGATCGGTTATTCTCTTGTTTAACTCGGTTATGTCAGTGCCTAATTTTTCTACAATCTTTTTCTTTTTTACGTCTTTGATCTTCAGTAATTTAGCTTTCAAATCTTTTTTAGCTTCCTCGCGGTTCATCTTTACTTCCTTCTTTATTGCTTCGGCATTAGTCCTCACATCTTGCCTTGTTTCTTTACGGATCTCCTTCACCTCTTTACGCGCCTCTTGCTTCGCATCTTTCAATTCTTGTCTGGCTTCACGCAGTTTGTCAATGGACCTCTGATTTTCCTCGGCCATTGCTGGCATGGTGAACGCGAACATTATCAAAATGGCAATGTATTTCTTCATTTGTGCGTCTTGTTTGTTAATAATTGTCTAACTCGGCATCACAATTATAGGCTAAGTTTACCTTCTTTGCAATTGCAGTTTTTTGCTTGTGTGGTGTATGCTAGGACTAAAATTATGTCTAGCATAGACAACATAAGTGATAAGAGAAAGTATGATTACGTGGTTGACGCAGGTATCTTGTATCTGAAATATCAAGTTCAGCCGAATGGACAGTATGATCTCGGTTACACTCCTGTTAAAGTTCTTGGAATTTTGGACGATCCCGGTAGTAATGCCATCGTTCTTGAAATTTTGGATGGAAGGCTTGTCGGAACTGGCGAGCAGATATTGATTTACGCGGAAAATCGAGAGCAACTTGCGGAACATGGATTTAGGGATCTGAAACCGGAGGCCGCTTCGAGATACTTTAAAGAGTATCAGTTCAGGAACAATCTGGACGATAGACTTAAGCCTATCCATGAAAACGAGGAGGGGATAGATTATTTAGACGATGTAAATGAAAGATAAATCTCTAAAGAATAACAATAAATCACTGCGTCCATCCGGAAGTCGTGCTTGGATTGAGATTGATACAAAAGCGCTCAAGCACAATTACGATTCTGTTCGTAAACACATTGGAGTGAAGCCAATGCTCATGGCAGTGATTAAATCCAATGCGTACGGACACGGCATACTAGAATACGCAAGAACCATGGAAGGTTTTGGAGCTGATTGGCTCGGAGTGGATACTGCCGTGGAAGGATTGTTGGTTCGCAGAGAACTTCCAAACGTGCCAATACTTGCGCTTGGCTACACATTGCCGGAGAAATTACCTGAAGCCGCGAAAAAAAACATAAGTGTTACAATTTCAAATGAGGAGCATCTTAAAATATTGAATCAACTTGGACGCGCCGCGTCCAAGTTGAAGGTGCACATAAAGGTGGATACGGGAATGCATCGTCAGGGATTTCTGCAGGCAGAAATCCCTGACGTGCTCAAGTTTTTCAGATCACAGTTGAAGCAAGTCCAAATAGAAGGTGTTTATACTCATTTCGCCGCTGCTAAAAATCCTTCAATGCGTGAGTCTGTCGAAAAACAGTTTATAGAATTCAAGAAAACACTCAAGGTGTTTGAAGATGAAAAATTAAAAGTGATTCGCCATTGTTGCAATAGCGGCGCGACACTTGTATATCCGGACGCACATCTGGATATGGTAAGGTGCGGCATTGCGCTATATGGCCTCTGGCCTGAAGAGGCGACGAAAAGAGCATTACAATGCAAATCTTCTAAACATGCGGGAAGCCTTGCTTCAAAATCTTTTCCGATTACCTTAGAGCCGGCCTTGTCCTGGAAAACAGTAATCGGGGAGGTTAAAATTATTCCTGAAAACGGATGCGTCGGCTATGATCTTACTGAATCAATTGAAGCCGGAACTAAAATAGCAGTTTGTCCCGTGGGCTACTGGCATGGTCTTTTTCGCGCACATTCATCTGTGCTCGACGTTCTTGTACGAGGCAAACGCGCCAAGGTAATCGGTCGAGTTTCAATGGATATGATAGTAATTGATGTAAGTGGAATCAAAGAAGTTAAGACTGAAGATGAGGTAACGATTATCGGCAGTGACGGGGAAGAAAATATATCGACAGAAGAGGTCGCTTCGCTTGCGGGGACATCAAACTACGAACTCGTTACGCGCATCAATCCTTTCACAAAAAGAGTGTATTTGTATTAAATTAACACTGTCAGACACCGTTATGAGAATTAAAGGTACCAGGTACCTTTAATTTTGTAAACCGGGTTTCCAAAAATTATCTTCCGGGACGATTTGGCTGTCTGTTTTGTATATGAAGGTGTGGTCCGGAGGCATTCGGGTTTGTGGTCTCGTATAAGTATTCAACGTCGCCTACAACATATGCGTTACCGAAACTGGTCGGGTAAGATGTACCGTTCGCTTCAATGTAACTGACGACTTCGGGTGTTGCCCTGACATCGAAGTTCACGCCGCCGATTCTGTGAGATGTGTGAGCATAATCAGAAGCCGCGGAAGTAATCACAACCGTGCTGTTTGTAGCGCTCGCGAGAGCTGTGGCTCGATCCATTGCCTTAGGGTCAAGTTCGCCAACATTCACGAGCACCCTTCCATTCGCGTCTGTTTTTGGGACAACTCTAGCCTTCGTGCCGAGCCTTTTTTGTTCTTCGTTGAAATCATCAAGTTTCTTCTGATTATCAGAACCACCGATTCTGCCGGGGTCGGCTGTGGGTTCAGTGCCTCTGCTAGTGTCGTCTGGCCTTCCCACTTCTCCTTCACCCGGACCTGTTTGTGCTAAACCAGTTTCGCTGAAGCCTCCTTTGCCATCATCACATCCGCAACGTTTGGTTTCAGGATCCCAAATCGCATTGTTTCCGGCCTTGCAAGCTAGCCATAGGCAAGCATAAGCGCCATTGCCGCTTGTTCTAAGGCCCTGCCTTCGCACAGCTTCTTCTTCACACAGATTTTCTGTCTGATCGTTACCGCCTTCAGTTGTTTGTCTTTTTCCACAATCGTTTACATATCTTTGTTCGCCGCACCGGTCTTCGTCGGTCTGAATACACATATAGCCGCTATTACAGGTCTCAACTCTGTCGTATTGGTTGGAACCTCCGGCATTGTTGCTCATATGTTTGTAACAGGTAGGCTTTGGAGGTTTGGAACTCCACGCTCCGACGTGCGATGGATAATCTCCTTCGCCGCCCGATCCTAATTCCAGATTTTGAATCGCGCCTCTTTGATTTAGAACTGTTCCATCGGGATTTCTTGTTGATCCAGCTGGTTGTCCCGCTACCGGCTGGTCATAAGGTATTTTAGTGCCGTTAACCGGTCCGACTTTTGCGTTTTGATCCGAAGCAATAGAATAGGTGACTCTGTGCGAGCCACTTCCCATGCGCTGTTCCATGCCGGGGGACATATCTATTCCTTTGCCCGTTCCGACTCCCGGCCCGGAGTCAACTTTTATGGCTACTTCTTGATACCCGGTAACGCTGTCTGTGACTATGAGGCGCGTGCCTACCGGAATTCTTGGATCCGGTATGGCAACGTATGAAGCTTGAGGATTCAAGAGGCCTATGGCACCCGGCCTAACGCCTGCGTTCGTCAGTGCGACAACTCTTGAATCGGTAGGCGAAAGGCGGAATTCAGGCGGAAGACGGTTGAATTGATTCCAATTCATGGCAAGGCCCGTGCCCCCGTTTGCAATATGAGTCTGATTACTAATGCCGCCTATGTTCTCCGTCAACCCCATTCTGTCTCCGGGGCCTCCGAAATTCGATGTCCTCACAGTCGGATTTGAGGTATTAATGTGGGTTATACGCATGTTTCCAAGCTGATTGACACCGCGAAGAGGAGCAGTGGGATTAGTGCCTCCACCAGAAACTTCTAAGACTGAAAAAGTTTGATTCCCAAAAATTTGAGTTTTTATTTTGTCTTTGTTTTCTATGTTCTCTTCTTTAGTTTTTTTATTGTAGTTAAAAACAGAGAAAACATTGTTCAAATATTCATTTGTTGATGTATTTATTTTAGATTCGGGTGATTTGGTTGAGGATGTTAAGTCTTTTGTATTCCAATTTACTTGTTTAAATATCGGAGTCTTAATTTGAGGGCGCGACACGGTTTCCGAACTTGATTTAATTTTAGAGATTATCTCAGTGTTTAGTTTAAGCGAAGTCGTTTCTGTTTTAGCGACAGGGAAGAATAACGAACCAGTTGCCGCAAGCATTGAAAGCATGATTGACCCAAGTGTGACCGCTCCCTTTTTGTTTAGCATTTATATATTGTAGCATTTCACGCAAGAGAAAATCCCCACAAGGTGGGGATTTTCTCTAAGTGTACGAAAGTTGGATGTTGTATTTCTACTAACTACCAACTACTGCCTACCACCGCTTTAAGCGGGGTCCCGCCAAAGGCGGTGACTGACCACTGAATTACTTCACCGCGTCCTTCAAAGCTTTCGCAGGTCGAAACTTTGGAATTTTCATGGCAGGAACCTGAATAGTTTCGCCTGTTCTTGGGTTTCTTGCCGCTCTTGCCGCTCTCTGCTTTACAGAGAAGATGCCAAGACCTGCGATTGAAACCTCGCCACCCTTCTTTAGTGTAGAAACGATTGCGTCCAAGAATGAGTCTACTGCTTGTTCAGCTGAGACTTTGGTGCCACCTGTCACACCGTGCACTACGTCCACTAATTCTGCTTTGTTCATAAAGCTGTTTTTATTAATAAGCTATTAAAGTCGCCATTTGAAAACTTCGGTAAGTATATATTAGGCCATTTTTTGTTGCAATAGTACGTGAATTTGAGTGTGAATTACTTTTGCTTATAGTACCTACGCAAAACCCCCTTTTCCCGTCTTCGCGAGGCCTGTACACGGGCCGTGGCGATCCAGAAATAAGTATTAAATCACTGGATTGCTTCGCAGTAGCTCGCAAAGACGCACGTTTGCGTAAGTCCTAGCTTAATTTAAACCTGAATTAAATTCAAAAAACGCCTAGAAATAGTTAACCCCCGGGCGAGACTTGTGGTCTCGCCCGGGGGCGGTTCGGGGCCGGCGCCAAACGCAGGGTGCGCGTCTGTTGTCGATGCGGCCGGCGGCTCCTAGAAGGAGCCGCCGGCCCGGCGATGTTCTTGACAGGCGGGCGTTCAGCCGGCGACGTTAGTTAGTCGGCGGCGCTTGCGTTGTCGCGGCGGCGGCCTCGTGTGTCTGCTTACGGGATCTCGATTCCCGTGCAGACGGAGGTTTTGTTCATCTTACGATCCTCCTGTTGTGGGGTGCTTGTTGATTGGGGGGGTGAAAGATGCTTTTTTCTTGAGGTGCCCTCATTCTTAGTGCAAACTCGGGCGAGATATGCACCGCAGCTCAATTTTTCTTCGGTTGAGCTTCCGGAAGCACGCGGAATATTACGATACGAGTCGGGGACTCTTGCTCCTGCAATATGTCCCAAACTCCTCCTTAGCCGAAGTTTTTCGCTTCGGCCACGATCATAAATTCCCAGTGCCCGGGCCCGGTGCGGATCAGCTAGAGACGCCGATGTTCGTTGCGATCATCAGGATCGGCTGCTCGTGCTGTCGGCGATGGCCGGCTTTGATGAACTCATTCTTCAAGGGCGTCGTGTTCGGGGGTCCCTTGTTCACAGGTACTCCTTTCGGTCTGACGCTTTTAGCGCCGTGATGCCCCTGCGGGGCGGTCTGTTCCTCAAAAAACTTGTTTTTCAACTCCTCCTCATTCGGATCTTCTGCAGATGAGAGATCCGTCTTGTCTGGTGTCAATACTATCATGTTCACATGTAATGTCAATTAAAATTGAATTAAATCAATTACATGCACTAAAAATGGCCCTAATGGGCCATTTTTAGTGCACTAGTTTGAATTTTATGTTACCTAGCAAATTCTATCGATCGCAACTCACGAATCACATTCACCTTGATCTCTCCCGGGTATTTGAGCTCCTGCTCAACTCTATTTGCTATTTCACGAGCCATCTTTTTGGCTTCCATGTCTGTAATTTTGTCCGGCGTTACGAATATTCTCACTTCACGACCAGCTTGAATGGCATAACATTTCTCGACACCGGGGAATGAGTTTGCGATGGCTTCGAGATCTTGCAGTCTCTTAATATAGTTCTCGACACTATCGCGTCTGGCTCCTGGCCTTCCGGCGGAAATTGCATCTGCTGTCTGCACAATGATCGACTCAATTGTTTCGTATGGGTACTCCTCATGGTGCGACTGCATCGCTTTTATAATTCTCTCGTCCGCGTTCAATTTCTGTA
The DNA here is from genome assembly GCA_016215335.1 of Candidatus Vogelbacteria bacterium. Classification (GTDB taxonomy): domain Bacteria; phylum Patescibacteriota; class Minisyncoccia; order Phycocordibacterales; family JACRKE01; genus JACRKE01. The sequence goes on from JACRKE010000012.1 coordinate 13,488, forward strand.
AAATTCTTCGACCAATCTCAACGTGCGTACCGACGACTTCATGGTCAACAGCCTTGCCAATGTCGTGAAGAAGCGCCCCGGCCCGAGCAATCTGAATATCGGCACCAAGTTCTTCCGCAAGCATGGCCGCGATGTGCGTCATCTCTATTGAGTGTTGCAGTACGTTCTGGCCAAAGCTGGTTCTGAAATGAAGGCGACCAAGAATCAGGAGTAGGCGCGGATCAAGGTTGAACGCACCGGCTTCGTACGCTGCCGCTTCGCCTTTGTCTTTTATTATTTTGTTGATTTCAGTCTTGGCTTTCTCTACCATCTCCTCGATTTTCGCGGGCTGAATGCGTCCATCCTGGATAAGATTTTCAAGCGCCATCTTTGCAATATGCCTGCGAACCGGATCAAAAGATGAAATAATAATGAATCCGGGCGTGTCGTCTATGATCAGATCAACTCCAGCCGAGCGCTCGAATGCACGGATGTTCCTGCCTTCCTTGCCAATGATTTTACCCTTGATTTCATCTGACTCGATTTTAACCGCTGTCGTCATGAAATCAGACGCGGTCGAAGTGGCGAGACGTTGTACTGAAGTGCTAAGAATGTCTTTCGCTTTGCGGTCGAGTCTCTCTTGACCGTCTCGTTCAAGTTTTTGCATTCTCTGCATGAAATCTTGCTCAAAGTTGCGCTCAATAGTGCTCATGACCTCCTTTTTAGCCTCTTCTTCGCTAAGCTTCGCTACTCGTTCAAGCTCTGTGAGTCTGTCCGCTTCAAGTTTCTTTACGTTTTCTTTAATCTGCTTGATTTCAACTACGCGTTCTTTTATATTTTCCACCTCCTTTTCAATATCAGTCTGGCGCTTGTCTAAGAGCTCATCTTTTTGCATGAGGCGGTCTTCCAGCTTTTTCATCTGAAGCTCTCTGTCCTTGATCGAAGACTTGCTCTCTTCAATCATGCTGAAAGCTTTTTTCTCGGCTTCGGTTACCTTTTTTTGCGCTTCGGTTTCGGCCTCAAGCATTTTCTGCTTCACAGTGAGCTCGACCGAAGTTTTTTTGCTAATGGAAATCGCCCAGCGGAGCAACCATCCGAGGGCAATACCGAGTACTCCCGCAAATCCTGCGAGCAGTATGGCAAGTTTAAGTGTCATAAAAGTTTGAGTACTTTTAAGACGATCTGCAGTTTAAGTTCGCAAATTAAGAATAAAGTTTCTCTGGCAGAAAACAATTTTTGGTCAATAAGTTCAATTCCAAAGCCGTAGAACGCTTCATCTCAATCGGCGCTAATCTGTAAGGGCGCCCCAATAAGTACGAAATATAACTTAACATTAATCATGTCTCCGGTTTGCCCATCGTAAACGCTATCGTTTAGGCTTAATGAAGATGAGTAATGATAGCACGTGAAAAACTATTTGAAAAGTGAAAGGTAATTCTTCGGAAAATTATGAGGTTTAAACAATTTTAGGACCTACGCGAATGGGCGTCTTTGCGAGGTACTCCGAAGCAATCTATTGATTTCATGCTTATTTCTGGATCGCCACGGCCTGTGTACAGGCCTCGCGAAGACGTGAAAGAGGGTTTTGCGTAGGTACTAAATTTGTGGTATTACAGTAGACAGATTAAGTACAAGTTTTACATTGCGAGCGCAAGGAGGCATAAGCGAAATGGGCACGATACTTGGAGGAGAATCATATGTCTGTTGCGGGGGTCACCGAACTGTCGAAAAGACAAGCCTGTTTAGCGCGAAGAGACTGCTCAAGGGGCTTGTCGCGATGGTTTTTGCCGGAATCATTTTCGGGATTGCGCTATGGGCGCTCTGTCTCCACTAGGAGTTCAGGGCACAAAGGGGGCCCGAGAGTTCCGCTAAAGCGGAACTCTCGGGCTGGCGGGACCCATAAATCTCGCCACCAACAAAAAATTCGACTTCTATGTCGAATTTTTTGTTGGTTTACAAAGTTATGGATAAAAGTTAGCCTGTTCACCAGTAAGGACTTGGGAACTACAACTGATTTACCGACCTGAAAGGGGTCCGAAGGAATGCAAAAAGACAGAAGGCGTTTTGCACCTAGTCGTTTCGGAGGGTTGACATTGGTTGCTATGCCTGGATTCAAGGCTGTGGCGAAGCAACTCAAACTTCTCATTGAGGGAATGGCGGATGACGGTATGCATCATCCAACATCCGTAGATATTGCTTATCCGAATTGCGGAAAGCATCAGAACAGGGAGCCATTCAACAGTTTATCAGAGAGACACATAGTGGGGCATGACTGCTTTGTACTAACAAGCGGTCCAGGAAATCCGAACCGGCTAGTGAATACATGGGCGACGCTCAATAGTGTCGCTGGTCTAGAGGCGAGCAGAGCGACTCTCGTTGCTCCATACTTGTTCTTGACTAGGTCAGACAAGAGGGAGAAGAGAGATTTTGCTCTAGTGGGCTGGCTTATCCGAATGACTGTTGCCGCGGCACAAGGGATATTGAACAAGATTCTCGGCGTTAACCTTCACTCAAGACAGCAGGAGGCTCTTGGTCCCAAGGACGGTTTTGTAACTGAAGTCTCCGCGCTTCCGCTTCTGCTGAAGCAGGCCTTGAGAGATGGCGGAACAGAGAGGACTGTTCTAATGTATACCGATGCTGGGGCGAGAGACAGATTCAAGCCCGCAGTCGAGAAAGTTGAAACAGAGCTCGGCATCAAGTTGCCTCGAATTTGGGGCGATAAAGAGAGAGCAGACTCATTCACCTCCGAGTGTGTCGGTGTCTATGGAGACGTCAAGTCTGTTTCGGGAGCGAGAGTGCTTCTGATTGACGATGAGGCGGCGAGTTGCGGGACTCTCATCAAGGCCGCCTCGTTCGTGAAAGAGCATCTCGGAGCCGCCTCGTGTGTCGGTGTGGTCATTCACGCTGTACTCTGCGGGAAGGCGCCGGAACTGCTTCTCGAACCTGAGTGTCCGCTCGACCACCTCTACGTTACGGACACGATTCCCCTCAAGACTCGACTGGGGCTCAACGACTTGCTCCGAAGTTCGAAGATCACGGTCGTGACGTGGATCAACATGATGGCAGAGATAATCTACTGCCTTCATTGGTTGGAATCGATCGATCGCTTCAAGGATCTGAAGTAGATCGAAAAGTCAGGCCAAGCAAAAATTCCAAACCAAAGGGGGCCCTCACGGGCCCCCGCATTTTTTTATACAGCAAAACCCGCCCGCAAGGTTTAACCTTGCGGGCGGGTTTTCTCCTGAAACTTAAAAATTTTAACTTATCCCGTACGCGTGCGAAACATTGAAGCTCAATTCGGATTTCGGTTCTTCTTCTTTTGTGTTTTCGATTACCTGAATCCACTCATTCTTCACACTAACAATCGCTTTAAATTTCACACACGCATCTGCGTGGTTCTCATACCAGCCAGAATGCTTAATCGAGAAAACGGGCTTTCCGCCTTCTTGGGCGAGGTCTACGTTAGCTGACTTAACTCCTTTCGCGATGCTCACGAGTGCACTTTGCACAAACTTTTCTAGTTCCATATTTTAAAATATGTTAACCGATAATATTTTTAGTCTAGTTGAATTGCGGAATCTGACAAATCAGCGAAAAACCAGGAAACTGGGATAGTTCTTGTTTGTAAGTGCGTGGATTGTATGTGGCTGTTCGGTTACAAAGCACAAGGATAATTTGTTGATAAGTGGCAACTAGCGTAATACAATTAAGTAATGGAAAATAATTATGCATTCATTGACAGTCAGAATTTAAATCTAGGGATAAAAAAGCTTGGTTGGAAAATTGACTACAAAAAATTCAGAATATACCTTAAGGAAAAATATCATATAGATAAGGCGTATTGTTTCATTGGTTTCGTCGCCTTAAATCAGATACTTTATGACAATTTGCAGGAAGCTGGTTTTATTCTTAACTTCAAGCCGACGATCCCTGATTCTGATGGTAAAATAAAGGGAAACGTTGATGCAGATTTAGTTTTGAAGACCATTCTTCTTAAGGATGAATATGATAAAGCCCTCATTATTTCAAGTGATGGAGATTTCTATTCACTCGTGCAATATCTGTATGAACACAAAAAATTAGTAGCCGTTATGAGTCCTGATATCGAACATTGCTCAAGCCTCTTAAAGCAAACAGCTAAGGAGAAAATACTTTTCATGAACAATCTAAGAAAGAAGCTAAGATATATGGGTTAAACGAAAAAACACCGTACGCGGACTGGCCCGTGCAAGGTATTTTTTCCTAGAGATACTACAAGTATAGACGAGCGAGGAGCCTTGTCAATACATACAAACCTTTAGCGTTTTGGTTGTAGTACATCATCAACAATGCCGTATTTCTTCGCTTCGTCCGCCGTCATGAAATAGTCTCGCTCCGTGTCGTCCGTCACTTTTTGGAGTGGCTGGCCCGTGTTTTTGGCTAGAATTTTGTTGATATTTTGTTTCAGACGTATCATCCATCTTGCCCTAATCTCTACATCAGTCGCTTGTCCTTCAGCGCCACCCAATATCTGATGAATCATTACTTCCGAGTTCGGCATGCAAAATCTTTTACCTTTCTTGCCGGAGGCAAGTAAGAACGCCCCCATGGAAGCGGCCATACCTGCGCAGATTGTAGAAACGTCAGGCTTAATGTGTTGCATGACATCATGGATGGCCAGACCGGCCGTTACTGATCCGCCGGGAGAGTTAATATACATTATAATATCTTTCTTCGGATCTTCAGATTCGAGGAAAAGCATTTGAGCGATCACATTGTTCGCGAGACTGTCATCAATTGAATCTGCCACGAATACAATCCGGTCCTTCAGCAGGCGAGAGTAGATATCGTAAGCACGCTCTCCGAACGGCGACTTCTCGATGACTGTCGGGATCAAATAGTTGTTTGTTTTTTTATTCATATTGATTTGTAAATTCATAATAAATTTTAATTTTCAATTTTGCAATTTATATTGAATTTTCAATTCTATAATACGCGTAGCGATTTCCTCGCGGCTCTGCCGCGATGACCTTGGAGGAAGGTTTGGAAACCCTCGGTTTCCAAGTAGAATAGAGGGATGCCCGTCAAGAAAACATGGCACAATGCGTACGATACCCACTACCACAT
>JACRKE010000013.1 GCA_016215335.1 Candidatus Vogelbacteria bacterium
GCGAGCGGGGGAACTGGAAGGTGGTCGAAAAATACGTTGCAGAACAAGGAAAGCCGATGTCAGACCTGCGACAATTATCATTATACGATGGCAGACCTCCGCTCATACCGCGGGGCTCTGCCCCGCGGTAGTTGATTTTTCAAGTCCGATTCTTTAATTACTCAGATGATTTTAATTTATATGTCTGAAAATTTAATCATTGATCATTGATTGAAAATTGATAATTGTAAATTGTAAATTGTAAATTCTACTCAGCTCCTTCAAGTAAATTAAAAATCTTTTCTGTCGTCAACTGCTCCTCGATGTACATTTTCGCAGCTTCTTTGTTCGCGTCTGGATAAAGCTTGATCATTCGCTCTGCTTCAGACTCAACAATAGTACTTGGAATAGTTACTTTCTCTGCAACTCCGATGGCCCTTAATAACAGTTTTCCCTTGGTGCGCTCGGTTGCAACCGGTTTCCATTCATTTCGCAAGTCCTCTTCTGTTTTCTTGACTTCATTTAGATAATCCTCGAACTCGGCTCCGCTTTCAGCCGCACGTTGTTTCAAATCAGACATCATTATCTCAATCTCACGATTAATGAGCACGTTTGGCGCATTAATCTTCACTTCTTTCAAGATATCTTGAATTATCTTATTTCTAATTTTGTGTCGCTTGTCATTTTTCTTCTCTGTAAGAATGTTTTCCCTTAGTTTTTCTTTAAGGGCATCGAGTGTCTCAAACTTTCCGAGCGATTTTGCGAATTCATCATTAAGCTCAGGTAGTTTGACTTCGCCACTGCCAACTGCCGACTGCCCACTGCCTTGGGTCTTATTGTCTCCTTCAGTATGAATTTCACCCTCTTTATGTTCATGAAAAAGCGTGTCTTCAGAAGCCTCGGTGGAAGAAGGATTGTTAGCCCGGAAGCTACGAAGTCCTTCGAGAGTTTCGTCCAGTTCTTTCTCTGTTACTTCAAGTTTCTCATTTTCAATTTCTAATTTCGCTTTCTTTGAGATTTTCTTGTAATCAGACAATTCAAATTTAGGCAAGACTGCGATCTTGATTTTGAATCCGAGCGGATTTTTGCTCGCGATTTTCGTAATATTCACTTCCGGTCGGCCGATTGTATCGAGCTTGTGTTCATTAACAATAAGACCGATCGCTTCGCCAAGCGCACCATTCGCCATCTCTTCAAGTATGGCCATTTCGCCGATTTTTTTGCTCAAGACAGCTTCAGGGATATGTCCCTGCCTGAAGCCGTCCATTTTCACCTCGTTATTCAGATGTTCGACAGCATGTTTCCTGAATTTTTCAAATGAATCCGCATCGATTTCACCCTCGATTTCCACGAGCGAGTCGGGGAGCTCTTTGATAGTTACTTTTGGTGTTTGCATAATCGGGAGATTATAACACAATAAGGCCCATAATCAAAATTTCAGTTCCGAATATTTTTCTTGAAATATGCTTGTTCAGGGTGAGTGTCTGCGATACAATAAGCAGATGACTATTGTCAATGAGCAATTGCTAAAACAACTGCGAGATTACTTCGCCAAACGCGATGATGTAGTTTTGGCGTACCTATTCGGTTCACAGGCTAAAGGTACGGCAAGCTCTACTCGTTCAGATGCTGATTTCGCCATTTATTTCAAACCTAAAACCGGAGTTTTTGAATATGAGGAAAGCGAATGGGGAGATATTGACTATCACTACGAAGCGGAGGATGGTATTCAAGATGACCTGTCAAAAATTACTGACAAAGAAGTCGATTTAGTAGTGCTTAATCGTGCCCCAGCATATCTCGACGCTACGATTCTAAAAGAAGGGATATTACTCAAAGAGAGCGATCGTGAAATATATTGGAAATTATACTTACGCTCGACGAGCGATGCCGAAGACTATCATCAATTTTTTAAGGAATATCGTGAAATTATGGAGAGATCACATTCGTTATCTGATGAAGAAAGACTTAGGCTCGACAGAATAATTACGTGTCTTCTTCGCGAATTACATTTGAATAAAGAATACGGAAATATTGACGAGAATGCATACAAACAGAATGACATTAAAAGGAAGGTTCTCGAAAGAAATATAGAAAATATTGTAAACGCTGGTCTTGATATCGCGAAAATTTTTCTTGCGGCAAACTATCACACTGTCCCGAACACTTATGTTGAAAGTATGCACATGCTAGTCAAGCTCACAGATTTTGACCCAGAAATCGCAAAGGAGCTTGCTAAGGCTGCAAAGTTACGCAATTTTGTGGCTCATGAGTATCTGGAATATAGGTGGAAAAATATTGAGGGGTTTGTGGTTGGCGCTCAAAAAAACTTCGGATATCTGATAGAATTTGCAAAAACGCAAATGGAGAAGAACTAATTTCAGGAAATTAATATTGTTGGTAAACAAGAAAATTATATGAAAAAATATTTATTGAGTTTATTTGCGTTCGGTCTTGTGTTTGTGTCTGTGCCGCTGACATACGCGCAAACTGTGGATCTTCGGGCAATGAAGGCGCAGGTCGTGACTATTTTACAAGAGGTACAACAGCTTCCAAGTGCCACTATTGCGGACTTGCAACTAAAGATTTCCTTGCTCACGTCGGCTGTTCAGCTTCAAACGCAAGTGAATCAACTTATTGCCCTGGGTAGTAATACAGGACAAACCAAACCGTCATTCAGCTCAAGTTTGACTGACATACGAAAGAATATAACAGCGGATTTACGCGCTGAATATAGTAACAATTGGTCAAAATTGGGAACTGATGCTTTATCAGATTCGGACATCGCTTTTGACCTGAAATCCATTGGTGATGTAAATGGCGATGGGACTACGGAATGGCTCGTAAATAATGTGCGAATTCAAGGTACGTTTATGGGAGGTGCTAACGGAAGCGAGAGTATGTATATTTGGCAATGGCAGAGTCAGAGTGAAGTATGGAAAAAAATCGGAACGATAAACGGAAGTTCATACAAACTTCTTACTACCAAGACAAACGGCTATTACGACATACAAACATCGCAGTCTGATTCGGCTTCTACCGGCAGAAACTTTGTCTATAAATGGGACAGTGTGCGAGGACAGTACAAACTAGCATCAAGTGTATTTGTGGATTACAACCAAACGACACCACAGTCCAGCACACTTGCTTTAACTAGTGGAGCACAGCCGGCAAATTCACTCTTACCACAAGGCTCGGTGAATATTCCATTTGCTAAATTCACATTGACTGCCGGTGGCACGGACGTAACTGTGACAGGATTTACCTTGGACAGATGGGGTACTGCTCCGGACGCAGCCATCACTACCGTTAGTATTCTCGACGATTCTAGTGCAGTTGTCGCAACCGTGCCTATGTCGAATGTAAACCTAAGCACCGGACGACTTGAACTCACTTCCTCGTTTACCGTGCGTGCTGGCACGTCTCGCACGTACACCATTGTAGCGAGTGTCGCGCCAAATGTAGCTGCATATTCCGGACAGACTAAATCACTTGAACTCATTGGAATAACAACTACTGCCTCTCTTGGCGGAATTCTTCCTATTGTCGGCGCAACACACACAGTTAATAGCACCCTGAGTATTGGCACTTTGTCACTTCGCGGGAACAACCTCATAGGTGCAAACACGAGTTCAGTGGTGAACACCTCGAACCAATTACTTGCCGCCTTCGACTCTACGGTGACTGTTGAACCTGTAAGAGTTCAAGGGATGTCATTCATTTTGTTCCCGTCTTCTGGCAGCGCGCGCCTTAGTAATGTTGTGCTTTATGATAGTTCTGGTGCTGTTGTAGCTGGACCGGTCAGTTCTACGTATTTCATAGACACCTGTTCGCCCGGACTTATGTGTGGCTTTAGGGGACAAGAAATAATCAGTTTTCATGATACTGTCACTTTCCCAGTTGGGACAAATACCTATTATTTAAAGGGTACGATTCCATCCGGATACGCTGGTCGTACGCTTGATATAACCGCGAACGTCGCCACTTGGACAGGAGTAACGGGGGCGCTTTATGGAATGGGTATACTGCCGCAAGCGACGAACGGATTCATAGAGATGAATGAGGTTACCGTGGCGCGGTAGTTGATTGTTTAGAAAAGCTTTAAAAAGAATAGTGTCTCGCGATTACGCGAGACACTATTCTTTTTTATATAGATTATTGTTCTGTACTTGTGGCGTAAATTGTCGTTGTCGCTAATCTTGTCACAATTGTGACATTCGCCGCTTGTGGGGGATTCTTGATACGGTGCGCCTCTTTTTTGAAATAGTACGAACCTCCTGCAATAATTAAAAGAGTAATAATGACTAGCGCCGCTTGTGGACCGAGAGGTTTCGAATTCATGTTCGCATTATACACCAAAATTTTAGAATCAAATATTTTTTTGGATAAAAAATCGCCACGTCTCTTTGAGGAGACGTGGCGATTGAAAATTTATTTCTATTCTGCTTTTTCTTCCGTTTTCTCTGTTTCTTCAGTACCAAGTTTTTCCTCTATCTTAGCCTCTGCGACGTCGGACGATTCTTCTTCGGTCTCGTCGCCTTCAGGCGCTATTATATCGATCTTCCAACCTGTCAGTTTAGCCGCTAATCGCACATTTTGGCCACCTTTGCCAATTGCGAGCGAAAACTGATCATCGCTTACTGTGACTCGGGCGGCTTTGTTGTCTTGGTCAAGTTCAATTGATTCAATTTTTGCGGGGGATAGACTGTTCATAATAAATGTTTCGGATTTTTCAGACCATTCTATGATGTCTATTTTCTCGCCGCCGAGCTCATTAATGACAGTGGACACTCTGACTCCTCGCTGTCCCACGCAAGATCCCACCGGATCAATATTCGCGTCTTTGGATGCTACGGCAATCTTTGCTCTCGAACCCGGTTCTCTCGCGATACTTTCTATTATGACTGAGCCGGTAGCGATTTCCGGAGCTTCAATTTCAAAAAGTTTTGCAATAAATTGTGGATGAGCGCGCGAAAGTCGTAGACTGATGCCTCTTGGTGTCTCTTCCACTTGATACAAGTAGGCTCTTATGCGTTCCCCTTGGCGATAATGCTCACCGGGTAGCTGTTCTTCTCGGGGTATTATGCCGGTAGCTTTGTTTAGATCTACGAATACTGTGCCGCGCTCAATGTTCTGCACCCTTCCTGAGACAATCTGATTTTCAAGCTTCGCAAATTGTGCCAAAACTGAACTTCTCTCCGCTTCACGAATCTTTTGGATTATTACTTGCTTGGCCGCCTGTGCCGCAATGCGCCCAAAGTCTTCCTGCTCATCTAGTGGGAAAGTGAGTTCATCCATCACTTGCACATCACCTTTCATCATGCGGGCGTCCGGAAGCATTATATGTTTCTCTTCGTTGAACACCTCTTTCTTTGGCATGTCAGGGTCATCGATTGTACTTGTTTCGTCCTCGGGCTCATCCGGGTCTTTCAAAACAGAGGCGTCTACCACTTTTTTAACCTGCCAGAACTCAGTTTTACCAGTGTTCATATCGAATCGAGCCCGAATGATCTGGCCTTTTTTTGCGTACTCTTTTTTGTAAGCCGCGGCAAGAGCAAGGTCAATTGCTTCGACAACCTTATCCTTTGGAATACCTTTTTCTTCTTCTAATTGTGTGAGAGCCGATTGGAGAACTTTTAGATCTAACATTATGTTTAGGTGGTAGGTTGTAGGTTGTAGGTTGTAGGGAATGCAGGAATTGTATTTCCTACTCACTACCACCTATAACCTACAACCTGTAATTTAATAAAAAATGTCCGCTCTTTCGAGGGACCGTACCTTTACAATGTACTATATCCACAGCTTTTGTGTCAAATTGTAAAAGAATAAGTGATACAATTAAGTAAATGGAATATCCTAAGCAAACACGAGCACAAGTCGAACCATTGGAGCCAACACCGGGAGTGAGCAAACCTTATGTATGGGTGGTTTTGTGGGTAGTGTGTCTAATTATTGTAGGAGGCGGTGTTTGGTATTTCCTCACAAACTCAAACAATATGGACATTAGTGATTCTAGAGATAGGGATTACGGCCAAGAAACGATTTCTGACGAGCTAAGAGACAAGATAATCAAAAATAGCTCCGCAAGGCCTGAAGCCGTACCGAAAATCTCAGAAGACATGAAGAGGCTTATTGTAAAACAAAGCTCTGCTCCTGTGGAAAGTAATATCGCAGGGCTCTCGAAGGTCTTACTCGAAGAGATTGTCAAAGCTGCAAGTGTCAGACCTTAGAAAATAAGATTCCTGATTCAACTCGGGGCATTATATTGGGATCTTGGTCTTTGAGTAATGTTAATAGCGTTGTGCACAGAGTATAAACTTTTTTCTGATATACTTTTTGAATGCAGTTAGACGTAGAACATCTAAAAGATTTTATTGTTGATTCTGGACTTGTGTCTCGTGAAGACATTAGCTTCGCAAGCGACGAAGCCGATCGAAAGAATACAACTTTCGGCGAGGAGCTTATAAACTCGGGTAAAATTTCTGAAAACGATTACAGGCGCATGGTGGCTTACGTCCTTGGCATACCTTTCACGTCCCTCCAGAATCAGAAAATAGATCTGTCCATTCTTTCTATAATTCCTGAACCGATTGCAAGAAAACACAATATTATAGCCTACAACAAAAGCCCTACAGGAGACCTTGAGGTTGCCATGCTTGATCCACAGGACCTTGAGGCGATCCAATTCGTGGAGAAGAAGGCGGGTCTTAGAATTCTTGCACGGCTCACCGACGTGGATTCGATGCGTGATGCTCTTGCGCAGTATCAGAAAAGCTTAAAGTCCGAGTTTGGCGATATTATTGCGTCAGAATCCAAAAAAATCGGCAAAAGCGATGTCCGAGGTCTCGCCTCGGACATCGCTTTAGGAGTTGTTTCCGCCGAATCGAGTGAGGAGGATCTCAAGAAGCTTGCGGAAGATATTCCGATCGTGCGCATAGTTGATTCGCTGCTTGAGCATGCAATTTTACAGGGTGCATCTGACATTCATATCGAGCCATTCGAAAAACAGCTCATTATTCGATATCGGATAGACGGAATTTTACATGACGCCATGCTTATTCCCGCGAATGCCGCACCAGGCATTGTCGCGCGCATCAAGGTTTTGTCGAGACTGAGGCTCGACGAGAAGAGACTTCCACAAGATGGCCGTTTCAAGATTGAAAGAGCGATGAATGCGGGCGCCGGAGTTTCGTTTCGCGTGTCTCTTCTTCCTACATATTACGGCGAGAAAGTTGTGATGCGTCTTTTGCCAGACTCAACAAATGGTTACACGTTAGAGTCCCTCGGGTTTCATGGTATAGGCCTAGAGTGGCTCCACGAAGGCATGCGTAAAACCACGGGCATAATTCTAGCAACAGGCCCAACCGGTTCAGGAAAGACCACCACTCTCTACACCATGATAGATATTCTGAACACGCCAGACGTAAATATTTCAACCATTGAGGACCCGATTGAATATCAGATGGGCAGGGTCAATCAAACACAAGTGAAGCCCGAAATCGGTCTCACTTTCGGGCAAGGCCTACGTGCTCTCATGCGCCAGGATCCGAATATAATAATGGTGGGAGAGATTCGCGACAAAGAGACAGCGGGTCTTGCCATAAATGCCGCTCTTACAGGACACCTAGTGCTTTCCACGCTACACACCAACTCTTCCGCCGGCGCCATCCCACGTCTCGTTGACATGGGTGTCGAGTCGTTTCTTTTAGTCTCAACATTAGATGTGGTCATTGCTCAGCGTTTAGTTCGCCGTCTCCACAAAGGTGAAAAATATTTTTTAAGCCCCGTTGAGCTTGGAAAATTGGCGAAAACAGTTGATCTGGATAGAGTTCTTGCGATGCTTAAAGAAGAAAAGATAGTGGATCCAAACACAACATGGGATAAAGTCCCTTTCTTTAAACCAAAATCTTCTCCCGAAGTTCCTGACGGCTACAAAGGAAGAATCGGAATTCACGAAGTGCTGAAGGTAACAAGCGCAATTAAGGATTTCGTTATTAAGGGCGCCACTTCTGAACAGATTGAGGTCGAAGCTAAGCGCGCTGGCATGCATATGATGGTTGAGGATGGAATTTTCAAAGCAGTTCAGGGAGTAACCTCGATTGAAGAAGTGCTTAGGGTTATTAGCGAGTAGTAAGTTTAACTATTTTTTAAAATGGAAAACTTTAATGTAGAGAGTGAGCCGACAGAGCCTGTCCTAAGTTCTACGGGGCAAAAGCTAGAAGACAAATCATTTTTAGCAAGAGAGCCTTGTGTGCGTAGGCCTTATGTCTGGATAGTGGTTTGGACGACAGGACTTCTGATTGTCGCCTTTTCTGTGTGGTATTTTATGACTCGCGAAAAACCGATAACTCTGGAAGAACGAGAGGCATCTATGAATACGCTAGAAGAGGATAAACCAGAGAACATAGAGCCAGAGAGAAGAGAAGATTTCTTGAACCAAAGTAGTGAAGTGAGAGTAGAGAATATATCAGACGAAAGAAAAAAGAGTTTTGAGAGTCAAAATAATGAGACTAGAATTTAGTTTACCTCGCAGAATTAGCTTTTGGTACCCAGATTCGAAGAAGGTTATGCACATTTAGGATAAAATAGTTAAACCTTTACGTGATAAAATGGACTTGAAATTTATCACCTTTTCGCATTTAAAATTTGTATATGAAAAATAAACTAATTCTAGCCATCGCATTAATTCTGTCTATCTTCTGTGTTTCCGCTCCGGTTTCCGCTTGGACTGGTCCGACGGCACAACCGCCGGAATGGGGAGATCTTAAATTACCTTTAAACACAGGAAATGCTGATCAAATCAAGGGTGGTGGTTTGCAGCTCGGTACTTCCATACCCTCTAATTCAAGCTCTAAGGCACTGGATATTGTTAATGGTCTTGTAAGAATAGGATCTATCTCAACGGGCGCGACGGGTGACTATAATAATATTCAATACAAAATTGTTACCAATGGGGATGTTTTGGTTAAAAATCTCGGATCCACGGCTGGCACTGCAAAAGTGATTGCGGATAAATTTTGTCTGGGTGGCGACGGTACTACAAACTGTGTAAGTAATTGGTCTCAAGCAGTTGTCGGTGGAGGAGGTGGTAATAATGCTCTAAATGTAGATAAAATTGCAAAATGGGACAGTAACGGTTCGTCGATCGTATCTAGTTCTTTTCTTAGGGAGGGAACTTATAATTTGACCGCAACTGACAACCGCACCACTGCTATTACGGGCCCATTACTTTATCTTGACCGTTCAGAGACAGTACAACCGAATATGACTCAGAAAAATTCTGCCTTATACGTACGTGCCAAAAATTCAAACGCAGTGCAGATTGATGCCGGAGCGACCCCTGCTGAAGTTTTTAAGATAGATAGTTTAGGTAACATAACTTTGAACAAAATTACAGCCACTCAAGCAGGTGCTACTTCTACATTTGTAGGACTTGAAGGGATCATGGTTAAAGGTACAAACGGACTCTGTATCGGCGCCGATTGCCGTACTAGTTGGGCCGGTGCAGGTGGCTCATCCGGCTCAGGCGTCACTGGTGTTTCTGGCGGAGCCACGGGCAAGCTAGCTTACTGGACAGGTGCAGGCGCTATCTCTTCGGCTTCCGGCACTCCCACTACAGCCGGGGGATTAAATTGGGACAATACAAACAATTATCTAACTATAGGTGGAGGTATTTTATCTAAGAAGACCTCTCCAACACTTGGGGATGCTGCTTTCGGTGTTTGGTCTGGTGCTAATCTCGGAGGCACGCATGCTAAATTTTTATTGATGGCTTCAGACGGAAAGATGTGGTGGGGAGATGGTGGAAATAGTTTACAGGATACGAATCTCTATCGTACAGTAGCTGACACGTTAAAAACTGACGATAATTTTCAGGTTGGTGGCAATTTAAGAACGACAGGTAAAACCACCACCACAGGAGGGCTTATAATCGAGTATCGCACCACATCGCAAGGAGATCCTTGTACGGCAACGACATGTGAAAATGGGCGTATGTGGCTTGTGCAATAGTCATGATTTATAAAATTTCTAAAGATTTATCATTATCATCGCAAAAGTTTTTTTGTTACATTTGTAACTTTATTTTCCTGGATACTTTTCTTCCTATTGTTTGTTCAGGTTGCTTCCGCATTTGAGAGTCATAGAACAAGGGTTTCTTTAGATGTTCCACCCGTCCCATATGCCATCCCAAGTGTCGTTGAAACATACGGGCCATACACTATAAGGCGCGGATCCATAAGCGGCACTCTTAGAGCTACGTATTATAGTTATATTGGAGGAGATGGCGGACAAATTTCGAGGACGATAGATTATAGAGTTGAAATATTAAAAAACGGTGTTAGTATCGGCGCATTTCCGTTGAGGACGGAACATGAAGATATATTTGGGGGAGATCCAATAATACCATATCCACGAATTGCAGTTGGGGATGAACTTGAGTTTAAAATTCTCGAGCCAGTTGTTGAAAAAGGCAAGATGGTCGAGAATGCTTCTGGCCTACAGGCATGTACTGAAAATCCTGAAGCCATGAAATTTCTTGAGAATGTTTATCATAGAGTTATCTGGGGCAGAGTAGATTTGCTTGATAGTCCCGGCGGGATACCTGCATTTTTGTTCACTCAACCCACAGAGAGACAGGTAAATTATTATTCAACACTATCCGTTGCTCCCATAAGTGCGAGTGTCCAGGCCACACCCGGGGCAATTCTAAATTGTCGAGATAATGGAACAAAATGTGTTGCAACCGCTGCCGGAACGATTGGAGTGAGTTTTAAGTTCAATGCTTCAAGCGCGAATTACTATCATAGTAGCAGATATGCTTCAGGCGGAGCATGTTACGGAGGGAGCTCTCCCGCTGTTACCGCTCAAATTCCGAGACTTGACTTGAAAACTAAAATTATTTCCATCCAAGGTAACCGTCCACCCAACGCTCCAACGATTAGAGATTGCCCTCGGACTACCGAAGCAGGTGTTACAGAAAATTTCACTATTCAGGCAGATGATCCAGATGGCGATCGTGTACAGTATCTTCTGTTTTGGGATGGCGAATCGACTTACAGTAGTGCGGTTCCACCATTCGCGCATCAGCTTGGTGCGGCTGATTCGTTGAGAGATGGAGTCCCATCCGGACAAAGTTACACAACTCGTCGTAAATGGAGCAGTCCCGGTGGACATACGCTTATGGTTAAGGCTCAAGAGATATTTGAGGGTAGGACTTCTCTTGAACCAACTCGTCGAGGACTGATTTCAGAATCTTCCTTAGTCTGTGATATCGTAGTTGGCTCTAATCTTAGAGTAACCACGAACAGCGCGACTGATATTAGAGCATCTTCGGCGACATTGAATGGCAATGTTTTATTCGATGATCTCTCGAGTGACTTGTTGAAGGGCTATTTACAGAAAATAGGCGAAGAGACCCTCACCGACAGAAGCGTCTTGAAGAGTTATCTTTCTTCTCAAAGTAAAGGGATTGTGAACAGGGATAATGCTTACGTCAATAAGTATCTTCGAAGTGATGATACTTGGGACTGGTGGCTTTCTTTGGATTTTTCATTGGGAAGCGGGGCTTTGAAATCAATTCTTGATTGGATCAATCTTACTTCACCAGTCTTAAGATCTGAATATACTTTAAATCAGGATAGTAATGTTCAAGCATGGTTTGAGTGGGGAGAGGCTGCGGATTTAAGTGATGCCACCGAGACCATAAAGTCGCGAATTGTCCCCGGAGCTATTAATACGGGAATAAATGGTCTAACAACCGGCACGAAATACTATTTCAGAGCGGTAGCTCAAAGAGGCAACGACTCACATGTTTATGGGAGAATCCTTAATTTCCGCGCCGCTCCCGGTGATGATGGAATTGATATTTGTAAGAATATCGAAGGAGTGCAGACGAGGATACCGGTCGGTATGAGGGTCGAAGGCTCTTACAATTGCGTGCCAGATGGAGGTTCTTCCCCACCAATCCTCCATGTGAATCCACTTACTCTAGATTACGGCACTATTCCTGTCGGCACCACCGGCCTCTCCAAACTTTTTATCATCAGAAACGACTGCTCTGGCAGTAACTGTGCCGCCCTGACATGGAGAGCGAATATTACAAATGGTGCTTACACATTCCTGCCTTCAATGACCGGAGGCAACATACTTTCAGGTAACAAATCAGTATTGAGTACGTTTCAAGAAGAGTTCACTACGGCGATACTTACGGTAGTACCAGATACTTCGGGTCCAATCGGAGTAAAAACTGGAGAAATCCAGATCACCTCTAATGCTCTAGTGAATGGAACAAAAACTGTAAGCCTAAACATCTGTCTTGTCGCTCAAGCAGGAGATGCTTGTCCGGTAAGTTCAGGTCAAATCGAGGTGCACACTCTTCGCGCGGATGTTCGACCTACAGTAATGGTCGAGACCATGTCAGGAAATCGTCCATATGGCAAAGCTAGCATTTATGGCAATGTTAACGTACCCAGTACTGATACTACTGTAAAGAATTGGTTCAGATGGTGGACTCCGAGTGCGTGGAGTCAGCGTGGTTCCGGATTTTCATTAACCGATCACGCATTCGAGACGACAAAGAAAACTACACGTAGCCCCACGGGTGAGTTCGAAGAGATATTCGTCGGGGGTTTACTTTCTCCGGGTTTATACCACTACCAAGCGCTAGCCCAGAGGGGGACTGATTCAGTTGTGCTGGCTCCGGAGATTTTAGAGTTTACAATACAAAATATTGGGGACCCAACCGACCTCTGCTCAAACGTGCCAGGTGATCAAACAACCCAAGAAAGCATCCCCCAAGACCGCAACGCTCCCGCTTCAGGCAGTACATTATGTCTCTGTAAATCAGGCACGCACGAACCCGCGCCCCCGGGTGGAGCGTGTATCCTCGATACCACATCGGCTGTGATCGACATTGGCCTGCGCTACACGGACGGCACAAAGATATACGCGATAGCAGTAGATGCATCTAGAGTTACGCCTACGTCCCCACTTAGAATCACAAAAGGTACAAAGGTGTACAGCATTCCTCTCGTAAACATATCTGACCCGAATGTA
>JACRKE010000014.1 GCA_016215335.1 Candidatus Vogelbacteria bacterium
CCCCCCCCCCCCCCCCCCCCCCCACTCGATGATCAGAGCTACCAAAACCACGCGAAAACGTTGACACCGCAGGCGATCAAAGTAAAACTGCCGATGATCACCACGGAGGCGATGGCGATAAGTATTTCTCCGAGCGAGAAACTCATCTCTCTGGAGGCTTGTCCGCCCCGCTGTTCGTTCGTGGATATGGTCACTTTTTGCCTCCAGTCTGTTTGCGACACTGTAGCCGACTCGTTATAACTCCGGGAATTCGCTTGTGTCTGCGATCCTTCCCGACGAATGCTTTTCGCTGACGCCTCTCGTATATTACGGAGTCACCGTCTCTTAGATAATCAGACAGTACCGCCGATCTACTGTTCAAGGTTACCGAGGTCCATGTTTCATCAATCTCCTCGTAGCCCATCTGCTCGATGAACTTCATGACAGCCACACGAATCGTCATGCCCCTCGTCTTCTCAATAAACAGAGAGGCACCTTCTTTCAAAGCCACTCGAATAGTCATCTGGTTTTTTGCCTCCGATCAAGAATGCATACTGAAACTACTCCGCAAATATATTGCGGTAAAATAAAATATTAGTCAAACAAATTGTCGGGGTGGGGAAAATCGTTGATTAAAAACTTAGTCGGGCCGCCGGGAATCGAAATGATTTCAAAAATGAGTCGGGGTGGGGAAAATCGAATTCCCGTCTCACGAACCCGAATCGTGTATACTACCACTGTACTACACCCCGACTCATTTTTTAAACCTATCTTGTGTCTATTAATGGTCACGGATATTTGTCTACTGACAAATTCCCCGACCCCACCTCCCTCGTCTGCACTCGGTCCGGTCTTGCAGAAGCTGCGCGCTGCTCGCTTCCTCACCCGAATCATATGTACTACCGGTATACTACGGCCCGACGAAATCTTTAATCCAATCTAAAAGTTTCACTATCCTATCACACTTTCTCTACTTCTCAATCACCGATTATTTTCTAGATTTATAAACTTCCCACACGGCGGGAATCAGTGAAACAATTATTATTACGCCGATTATGGGAAGCAGATACTTGTCCACATTCTTAACATTACTCCCAAGAACATATCCCCCCATCGTGAGACCGAATACCCAAAGCGCTCCGCCAATCACATTGTAAGAAATAAAGGTTTGATACTTCATCTCGCCCACTCCGGCAAGCAAAGGCGCGAATGTTCTTACAATCGGAACAAAGCGTGCAATGATAATCGTTTTCTTGCCATACTTTTCAAAATAGTTTTTTGTTTTTTCCAGATGATCTTTTTTAAAGTACCAAGTATCAGGACGTGCAAAAAGTTTCTGACCCATCTTTTTTCCGACAGCATAGCCGGCCGAGTCTCCTGCAACTGCAGCAATGAAGCAGATAGCAAGTAAAAGAGGTAGTGAAAAATAGTTTTGCGAAGCGAGAAATCCGGCGGTAAAAAGCAAAGAATCTCCAGGAAGAAAAAAAATAAAGAGTCCTGACTCAATAAAGACCACGAGCATAATGCCGAGATATCCGAAAGCTGTAATTTTGGTTACAAGATCAATCATCTAGGAGCGTCTTTTACCATATTTAATGAGTAGTAATTCAAGGAGATACAAGATAGCGACGGCAATAAAAATATTTAAAATGAGAGCTATGAATGAGTCAGCAACAACAACGCCAAGGTCAAATGTGTCGTAAAAATAGTAACCAAATGGATACCATGTGGTATACGAATCCGGGCACGGCGGGCAGATGAAATCTGAAACACACGGCATACATACGATCTGCACAAAATGATAAACAGGCAACGCAAGATAAATCAAAGTGAAGAGAATTATTCTTTGAACATTTTTCATACTTTAGTAGTCTATATTAAATCGGCACGATCGTCGAAAACAGCAAGCTGTTTCTCCACATATATTTGATCAGCCGAATTCATCTTCTTGATTTCCCGATCGAGTAATTGATATAACTCGTTCATGTGTGCGCTTCCAAAAATTTCAATACCATCCCGTACATCCACTAGATCATTCAACAAGGTCTCGTGAAAATTTTGAGCCTCAATAAGAACATCAGCAATTATCTTCGGCTGGGAACTTTTTTCGCGCCTAAGGACTGATCGCAAAACTTCACAAAATGCCGCCACTACCTCTCCCCCGCAGTAATATTGATCGTATCCTTCACGCATGGTCCAACGAGATATTTCGCGGAAAGCTCGTTTTGTTTCTGATAATGAAACAGCTTTCTCGGAGTCGTTCAAAAAGGGCGGGCGAAGAGGCAGTCGCAAATGGGCGCGTGACTCGGCAGCTCGTTCTGATGCTGACATACGCACAATTTCGAGATCGCAAGTCAGAGGATTTTTATAGGCTGAAGTGATTTGTGTCATCGAGATGAAAGGAGGAGTAATTGTTTCTCCAGCCACCATTTCGTGAGTCGGCCTAGAAAGCCCTCTCTTCTCATCCCAGATTATAGCTACTGCCACCATATGTTTGCACACATCCCCTCCGACATATGGACATGAACATTCTCGCGAAACACTCGAGCCTGCGAAACGCAAAAGTACTTCGTAAGATTTTGTTCCGCTCACCTTAGCTTGTACCGATTTGGTGTCGTACTTTTGTAAACGTGCAAGTTTTTTGTCAGCGTACTCTTCCCCTCGATACCAAGTCTCTTCATATGCATAAGACAGAAGAAGTTGCGAAGCTGAAAGTGTGGTCGGCTTTTGCATGCGCACATCTTAGCATAAATCAGGCCAACAAGATGTTGCCAGATTTGTGCTAAGATTGCCATTAATCCGCGTTATCAGAATCATGCGGCCGCATGAATTTGAAAAAATTTTCTCGCATGAGATCAATTTGACTCGTGTTCTAACACGAAACTTAGGAACCTAGAGATTTAACTAAATCTGGCGGCACGATCGAACGATCATACTTCCGGATTCAGGCCCCTCACCCAGCTTTCAGACTGAGTGAGGGGCGGGGTACTGCTTCGAGGCCCTAACGATACTTACCAGACGGCCACGGGCGGTCGTTCGAGATGTGTCTCATCTCCCAACATCCGCCACGGTGGAAACTGCGCCTCTGGCGCTGCTTCCAAGCGTTCTGCTGGTTTTTGTAGCCAAGCTTCGAGCGCTTGGCGGTCACGACCTCGTTCCCCTGGGTACCCTGGGTCATAGTCTCTCCTTTCGAGAGCACACAGACTTCGACATGAAGTCCACGACTTAATCTGCGTATATGCTATCAAACTCAAACTAAGTTGTGAACTGCACGGGAATTATGGTCCCCATGTGCAGTTACATTATAGAAAGATCTATGAGAACCTCCTTTTGTTGGAGCGGCGCGCGTCCCGCGCGCCGCTCCATGTGGAAGAGACTCACACCTTCTTCCACATAAACCGAAGGCCGATCATCATCACTCCGATGATGAAAACCGCCCTCGAGATTGACCATGTGGCGCCGAGCAATCGGCGCCCGTTCAGGATAAGCTCCTCTGTCCCACTCGTCAGGAGCCCATGATTGGCTCCCACGAACATTACGAGTGCCGTCAAAACTACAACGGCAAGCACCAGAGCGGCAAACGCCTTCCCGAGGTAGTTCCAGAAATTTTGCATGGTACTCGCCCTCCCGAGCGTCCCCCACAATTAAAGGACCGCTTCTTATTTACTGCATCTAATATAGCATATTTAAATATGTTTGTCAATGTAAGGTACATTCGATCATCAACAATGCATGTAAAATAAAGGTTCCCCGCGGTATTCACCTTTTTTCCGACGGCGACTCAGACGTCGTGTCCCCGCCACAGGCGGGACCACACGTCCTCGCTTGTCGTAATAAAAATGGTTCCACAAAACATTACTCTAGAATTAGATACGATCGTAAACTAAACTAGAGTAATAATTAACTGTCGGAAGCCAACTCAAAAATTAGCTGGTTTGATTTTCTGACAGCCACTTCCCAAGCATATTGAACTGATTCTTTTCAGTATTAAATTTTCGCCACGCGACTAAATCTTCCTGTGCCATTTCTGACAAGGCGAGCTTGTTCCCTGAATCAGTCTTAGGAATGTAGATTTTCCAATAGTCTGACATTATCTCCCTTTTAACCTCACGCGGTGCGAGAGCTATTTCGCCATTTTCAACAAATGTAAATAGTTTATGTTGCCGCGGACCGTTCGCGTATGCCACACACATTCTCCATTCGGCTTGTCTATCTTCTACATCCTCAAGAACTTTTAAAATATTTTGTACTCCGAGAGTTTCTAACGAAAATTTCACGTGAGTTTTTGGGAATCCGCCTATCGCGCGAACAAAGAAGCCTGAATCCTCGACCATCACCGGCTTTTGAAGTAGTGAGAATGCTTGTTGCGCTTTCTCGACTGCTATAACCTCGGGATCAAATGATCTGCTTTCGTTAAGCTCGATGTCCACCTGTTCAACATCGATTCCGTATTTAGCCATCGACCTTTGCGCATTCTCCACTTTCTTTTTGTTAGATGTCGCGAATAATATCTTCATATGTACAAAAACTATATCATTTTGAATTACGAAATACATCACAAAACCGGTTTTCGGCGGCCTTAGAGAAAACGGTTCTTACTCGGCATTTCGTAACTCAAAATTCATGATCTCACTGAATTACATCTTCTACTTTTTATCTACTCTACTATTACTTACGATCGTAAATAATAGTAGAGTAAAACTTTTTATCGGTTTAACGTTGTCCGATAAAGTCCGCGAACCAAGTGGATCGCTCGGTTCATGAAATTTAGTCGGGGGCGGATGCAAACCGGTCCGTCTGTGTTCCGTGCAAGAACACAGGCCGGTATTATGCATCCTCCCTGTTACAGCTAGTGCGTGACTCTACGTGCGCTGTGTTTACGCAGAGACTCCCGAAATCGAAATTTCTCCTCTCGCCTAGTCAACCCGCCGCTTCGAGAAACGGCGACGGATCTCCTCCTCGAACCGCTCGCTCTCCTCCGCCCGCGCCTCGACGTCTTGCTCCATTTCGGCGCGCTCCTCGGGCGTGAGGCGTGCGTCCGATTCACGCTCCTCCTCATCCGCCTCTTTGCAGTGGCGGGCGCAGTAGTAGTTCTCTGCTTCCTCCCAGCAGAGGTCATGGCCACAGACGTGGAAGAGATCCACATCCCTAGTATACTGCGCGCGCAGGAAATCCTTGACCGCGTGGCGTGCGGTCAGCGGGTACTCCTCGGCCACACACTCGATGAGCTCGCGCAGGGCGCGCGCCACCACTCCATCCTCCTCCAAGTTCGCATTCGGATGGTGGATGGACGCGAGCGCGCCCTCGGCCGCCGCCCGCAAACGCGGGGTGAGTCGGGCACGCTCCTTCCCCTTGCCGCGGCGGCCGAGGATGGCGAACATGTCCCCACCGAAAAGTCGCACCGCCGAAAGGACGATAAGGTGCAACATCGAGCCGAGAATTATCGCCGGTGGCAGATACGAGTCCCGCACCAAGCAGGCCAAGAAACGGACCAACCGCTGTTCGAGTTTTTGGGCTTCGCCCATGATAACTTCCTCCAGTCGTTCTGCTCGCAAGACGTTCGCCTGTGAGCAAAATACTGGCGGCAACGTGGTGTGCGACCAGTTGCCGAAATGCGGTTCTGCTCCCGCGTGGCTCTCCATTTTCTTGAAAACGGGGACAAAAGCATCTGACTGTCGCGCGCTGTTAGGAAACATACCACGCGGTTGCCGGGCTGAACCGGCCACGACGGCTCCGCCGATGCGCCTCGCGCTTCAGCTTGCGGCGCAGTGCCGCGGTCGAACGCGTCGCGTGGCGCCGTCGAAACGCCCGCTTGAAACCAAAGGTAACAGTCTGCATCTGAATCTCCTTTCTTTCATTTTTTCCATAGTCGGTTCCAGTAACTCTCGCTGTCGTCTGCGTGGCGACACTCCTCGCACACACGCACGCCTCGCCGCACCTCCTCATCACACACCTTGCACGTTGGAGTTTTGAAATGCCGATTGGTGAAATGCGTCTCTCGATCCTCGGCGGCAATACGGGTGTGCCGTTCGAGGATCTCGTGCGCGGTCTCATCCGCCCGCGTCTGCAGACTCTTCGCCATAGCGCATCTCCTCACTCGTCACCCGCTCGGCGACGATGTTTCAACTTCCGGCAGTATGCCGACTTCCACTTGTGAACCTTGACTCCGATACCGGCGGGCAAGCGCATTTTTTGGATGCGCAATGTCCCCTTGACCACTTCGATCTTCTTCACTGCTGTCCTCCTTTCTTGGCTCGGTATGAAGAAATCGGATCCTCGACGGCGATCAGGATCGCCTGCAAGTCCCACTCCTCGAGCTTGAGCATGCGGCCATCGTCGAGGCTGATCACGCCGCGCTTCGAAAATCCCGGGATCGACAGGCACTCGACCACCCGCGCGATCTCTTTTCGAGAACGCAAAGTGGCCAAGTACGAACGATGGCGCACGACACCGCCGGCGGACTCGTCGTAGGCAGCCACGTCCACCATGGAAAACTCGGCCATGCGGCACAGCTCTCGCTGTCGCTTCATGGCCGCCCCCAAAGTGTCCTCTGCCAAGGTACGTCCGACATAATGCCGACCCGCCAACTTCTTGAGGCCGTCGAAGAAAGCAACCATCTGACGAACGATCGCCCAGAGTTCATCGAGTGCCTGCTTCTTATCCATCTCAACACCTCCACACTTTCCACCCGCAACCATGTTCAGGTTGCGGGCGCAAAAATGGAGAGCAGGCCGACGATGTGCGATGTCGCCTGCTCATGAAAACCGAAACGGAAAATCTTGAAACTACTTCCGGCCGAGGAGCTTGGCGATGAAGTCCGTGACGATGGGCCTCATATCCTCCGCCTCGTCCTCCTGCTCATCCGGCGGAGGAGTCACGCAGTTCGGCCACCCATACACGGGCTCCTCCATCTCGTACTTCTCCCCGCGCGCCATCTTTGCGAGACGGTCTCTCACTTTCCCCATAGTCGCTTGCGGGATGACGTAATCCCGCATCGGGAAAGCTTTGCCTTCCTCAATCAACCGCCCGACCTCCTCCACGGACACCCAGAAACCGGCCGAGAGCCAGAGGATCCCATCGGGTGTGGAGCCATCGTCGAGCCACTGCGCCTCATCCACGAGCTGGCAGTCCGGCGCAACTATGCCAGCTTCGAACAAGGGGAGAACAAAGTAAATCTCCCTGTCGTCTGGATTGACGAGGATTGGAACCAGCGCGAGAAATGTTCCCAATCCTTCCAGCTCCTCCCCCTTTTCATCCATAGCGACTACCATGTCCGTCCACGACGGCACCTTGAGGGGGACCCCGATGACCAGAGATCCAACCATAACCACACCTCCACTCTTTCAGTTCGCCATCATTACTTCGCCGGTCGGCGAATTGTGACGAACTCAAAAATAGAGCCGAACGTGCAGTTCGGCATAGGCGCACCTCCTCTCGTCAGTCGAACCACTCCGGCGCGCACTCGTGGCACCCCGGGCAGTCCTCGCGATCGGTCGAAACCTCCTCGTCCTCATCCTTCTCCTCCATCTCTTCCACCTCCTTCTCCACGACATTAAGACTCGTACCCGCCCAACCCTCGTCGTCTCGCATCTCCGCCGCGAACCACTCGGCCCTTCTCTTGGCGTTCGAGCCGAGAAAAACCTGCTCGACGGTGGTGACGAACCGGATCCCGTCCTTGTCACTCGTGATCGCGCTCGAAAGAACGATAGCCACCTTCATCTCACACCTCCACTGTCTTTACCCACGATGTTGTATCGCGGGCGAAGAAATGGGGATGAACTATCACGTTCATCCAAATGCGGTTCTGCTCCCGCGTGGCTCTCCATTTTGCGAAAACGGGGACAAAACTATTCACTTTTTTGGACGGCCGGCGAAGGTCAAGTGCGTCAGCGGGGCAATCATTGGCACGCCACCCACCATCACGACCGCCATGGTCGAGACCTTGCCAACAACTCTGCCCTCCTCTGCGGAGGCCTGGCACAGGAACTTTTCTAGATATCGGCGGTAGGCGTTCGCCGTGGCACGATCCGCGGAGAAAGAACTTGTGACAACCGACACCGAATCAAAGCCGACCTTATCGAAGTCTTCCCCGATGACCACAAAACCGTACTCAACCTTATTCATTCCTGTCCTCCCTCGGTCCGCCGTAGCTCAAAGAGCGTAGGCGACCCACTGTCTTTACCCGTGACGTTGTGTCATGGGCGAAGAAATGGAGCCAAGCACTTGTGCGAGTACTTGGCCAAAACGAAGAATACCTGCGACATCACATCTCACCTCACCTCCATCGCGTACACGGTATAGGTGGTCGGGGACTCGTGGATGCGTCGCCTCCGAGACAACCTCCCTTCGCGCCTGCGAAGGACTCGGGCGACCATCTTGGCCATCTCCTCGAGACGAAATCCGCCGACTACCCGCGAGGACTCGTTCTCCTCGCACTTCCCGTACACGTAAGTCCCAACAAGAACATAAACCATGTTCGAACCCATCTCAACACCTCCACGCTTTCCGCCCGCAACCATGTTCAGGTTGTGGGCGCAAAAATGGAGCGAACACACGTTGTGCGTTGTGTTCGCAATGCGATGGACATCCCGCCATCGCTCGGGGAAAAGGTGGGAGGTGGCAAGCCTCCCATCCGTTACTTCTTGTGCCATTTGCGGGACTGCCACTCGTTGTCCCTTCCTCCTTTCTGTTCCGCACGTAGGTCGCGCCAGTTTGTCTGTGGCGCAGACGCTTTGCCGGCCGTACCGTGCTGCATTCGCCCAATTTTACGATTATCCTTGGGCGGGATTTTTTTTCACTGTCTTTACCCACGACGTTGTGTCGCGGGCGAAGAAATGGAGCGAAGGAATGCATGCCTTCGCGCGTGTCGGACTCACCCGCCGACACTCGGGTGCTGCTTGCTCAACTCTTACCTCCTAGTAAGTCTGATGGTGTCCGGCTCGACTGTGCTTCTGTTCGCATATGTGTCGGACCAATACCCCCGGTACCCGCCGACACTCGGTTTCGTCTCTCACCTCACCTTCAACCACTCGTTTTCTTCTTTTTTCACAATGAGCCTTTCGAAGAAATCCGGGTGCGCGGATTTAGACTCAATCTCTCCGCTCGCCCCCGCTTTCCTTACTACTTCTGCGAGAGCTTCCATGTCGGTGACGAGAGAGGTCGCACACACCGGCATCTCTTGCGTCTCAAACTGTCCATCGTCCCCGAAACCCCCTGTAAGGTAATACCCGAGCCCCAGTATCCCTGCCCTGATTTCGTCCATGATTTCGGTACGAACCTCCGAAGACGAAGAAACGTAATCAACGCGGATAATGAAACTGCAATACTCGCTCATCTCACACCTCCATAGTCTTTACCCACGACGTTGTGTCGCGGGCGAAGAAATGGAGTCTACGCATCGTGCTTGTGTGTAGACTCTTCTGCTTAGTCATCGCTAAGGCTACGCTATTTGTAACTCGGCGCCGCGTGTTCGTGATCTTTATTCTTATTTTTATTTTGCGGGCTCTTAACCCTGCTGTGACAGGCGCCATCAATCAACTCGCAAATAACCTCCAGTCGTCGAACCCACAACGTCCGTTGTGAACTCGATACTGAAGCCAACACACTCGTGTTGGCCGTGTGGCGGAGTCTCTAGTCTGTGCAAGACGAAACTCGACGCCCCCGTTTTTCTCACGCGATCGGGAACCGCGCCTGTTTTACCGGCAGGTTTTTGCCGAACTCTGTCTTTGTGGGGACAGAGCACCCGAGATTCTCAAGGTGGATTTCGTCGGTGCTAGCCATGCCGATTACTTTCCTGCGCTTTAGCGCTTCGCGAGCGTTTGCTCGCATGGCAGGGCCTTGCCCCCGCCATCCCGGGTTCAGTCGCACTATGCGACCTTGGTGCGCGTCGCGCTCTAGTCATAGGTTTTTAGGCCTACGCTATTGACGGACCCAACGTGGGGTCAGCAACACCGAGCGGCTTCCACGGGCCCGCCCTGACTAAGCCCCGTTCGGGCCTCCGACGCTTTCGCGCCTCGGGCAAGTCGGACGGAGCGGAAAGCGAAATCGAGGTTGGGTTCTCCAATACCGGCTTTTCAGCCGGACCCATGGTGTATCTCCGACCCGCAGAGAAAACTGCACTCTTTGGAATCGGAAACAAATACACCACCCTTTACCTGTAGTCACAGGTCGGAATCTCAACTTGGTTTAGCTCATCGCCTACGCGTAGACGATGAACGTTGAGATAAAATCAAAACGAATTGATAAAGGACGCCGCCCGGGGCTTGCTCCACTTAGAGCAGTCTCATTCCGATGACCTTCGGAACCCCTCTCGTGCGCACTCGAGGGCAAGCGTTCGTCCACCGCACTGGTCCTAGCCACGTCCGCTATGGGCTTCGGCGGCATCAGACACTCTCTCGGTCAATCATATTTTCTCCAGTTTCGGCGAGAAAATATGCAAAACCAGCCGCTCGACAAACTTCACGCGTTTAACGATCCGGCTTTCACCGGCAAGGGTGAGGCAATTAAGGTGTCCGATATGAGTCGGACGGGAGAATGTGTATCGAGACAGTCCCCCCTTCACCTAATGCGCGAGCAAAATCCCCACCATCGCGTACCTCCATCTTTTCAGCTTGCGAACGTACGCTCGCAAGCTCAAATAATGGAGCGAATCTGAAAGTGCTAATTCAGACTCGTCCCGAGAGGATAGAGCCACTCAACCCCGCCATCAGCTGTGGGAGCGTCTCGTGCAGTGTCTTACGTTTCTGCATCTAATATCCTCAAATCTGCGGTCTCGCCCGACTGTTACCAGCCGGATCCCCGCTCACGTGCGACTGACACGACCAACACTCGACTCCTTGCCCCAGAGCGCATCCCAGTACTCGCGTACCGGGCGGCTCACGGAACACTCGGAGCAGATGTGCCACCACTTCTGGACGGGTCTACCACACCCGCCCCGGCACTCGTGCTTGGTCTCTCGCTGGATTCCGAGTTCGTCTCTTTCGCTCATTTCAATCCTCTCTTTCTTCAGTCTCCGGACACACGAACGTTCGTCGTGTACCCGATACTGAAGCCAAGCGTGTTGCTCGCGCTTAGCTTAAAGTTGAGGCTGAAACGGTGGGGCGAAGACATCAAAGCAATTAGTCTTGATGTAGTCTCTGAAAGCATTCGTCCTTGCGGACGACAAGAGACACAGAGACAAATGTCCGCGCCACCACCGCTCCAGCTTAAAATCTTGACCAAAGGTAGACTCATTGAGTCGGCACCAACATAGAGCTGAAGATTCCAGAGCAGGAAAACTCTATGCACCTTCGTTATACCGCTCCTCCTCGGGCCAAAATTTTTTGGAACAATTTTCATTGCCCCTGATTTTTCCCGCCGCTACCTCCGCCAATTGGCGGACGGTGAAAAAAATCAGAGGCCCGCCCGTACCGGATGGTACATTCGGGCAGGCAGAAGCTGCATGTCCGAATCGTCGTGCAGACGAGGCGGATGCGGCTTCTGTTCTGAGTGCTTTGAGTAAGAAGTTTCGGTTCGCCGTCTACCCGGCCCGAAAGCAATCGAACGTGCAACTTTTGATTGTTGCAGTCTCTTGCCGGCCGGGGTTGGCCATGCCTTTCCTCCTTAATAGGTCTTGTTCATCCGAACTCTCCTTCTCTGTTTCCATCGTGCGCGTAGTGCGCAAAACTTGGTTTTGAATTCCCAATCGCAGGGCGATTCGTAGCTCATCATAAATTTGAGAGCAGTACGTGTGTTCGCCCCGCTATGGGAATTCAAACTTTGAAGCCAGTTTTTTGATTTCCGATGCCCATGGCTCCCCAACATCGGATCATTTGAAATACATTTTTTGTTAGCAACTGCTAACATATTCAGTTTTCAAGGTTCCTTTTCGGTTCCGACTGCAGGCTTTTGCCCCTGCCGCCTTCCATATTCCCTCAATCGCTCGAGGGCTCATTTACCGAGTGTCCTGGCCATGAACCTTTCAGCTCCCGACCGGACGCACTCAATACGAGCTCGTCGTTTGTTCTATCTGGCCACAACCTTACTCCTGTTTTTATATTTTGTCAATGTTTGCTGACATTTGCACAATCATACCTATTTACTCTAATATTTGACAACGTATTTATAGAAGTGTAATATGATTGTACACTTATCCAATAATTGCCAGACGAGTAAATCTATCGTAATGTCTACATTTTCACGCAGCCAAAAAGCCATCTCCGAAGAAGAAACCCTACTTCAGAAGCTGGGCCTCTCACGCCAAGAAGCGCTCATCTATATCACGCTCCTGTCAGAGCCGGAGAGTCTCACCGTGGGAGAGCTTTCGCGCTTAAGCGCTCTCCACCGCCCTACCGTCTACCGCACTGTGCCAAACTTGATTGATAAGGGGCTCATTACTAAAGAGTTGCACAGCAAGAGGACCCGCTACCGAGCCGAATCACCGCGGAAGTTACGTCCGGTGTTTGATCAACTGCGCGAAGAGATTGAAGCATCTCTACCCCAGCTCGAAAAAACTTTCGACCACAAGCAGGAGCACCCGAGCGTCAAAATGCTTGAGGGCAAAAGAGCGGTCTCATTTATGCTTTTTGACGTGCTTCACACATTAAGCCAAGGCGAGACCTACTATCGTTACAGCTCGGCCGACCCATCGGTCTACGGAAGTACCGGCCACTTACCGCGCAACTACAAAAAGTTGCGCGACCTAAAGCAGATCAAGCGCTTGGTCATCACCACCTCGGCCGTCGCAAAGGTACAAGAACCGACCTCCGCGCGCGAAGTAAAAATTTTTCCCGTAAACTATGGCGTGATTGACCACAACGTGAGCCAATTTATCTACGGCAACAAGGTGGCTTTCGTGGACTATACAAACGAGATCGTGCTTATGATCCAGCACGACAAAATAGCAAAATTCCAAGCCCAGATTTTCAAAATGTTATTTGATCGGCTGAATTAATTGTAAATTAAAGGTGCCGTATACTTTAATTTTCATATACATATACACAACCTATCTATTTCGTTGATTATTTAGGATATACTGATTCAGAATTAGAAAACTTATTGATTAAGTTCATAACTTATGAGTTCAGACGAATCTGCCGATAATATTAACATCCTCGCAAGCAGTCAAGAAAAAATAATGATCCTGCCTGTCCCACCACCTCCGAGATTCCATGAAGAGCCAGTGGCAATCGAACTGCTAATGAGCTACTTGGGTCTCACCGCAGACCAATTTCGCATCATAAACAAAGACGGACCGAGAGAAGAAGACGGGGACCCTATAATCCAAGGCGATGAAGATGAACACACAAGCAAATTCGCAGGCATCGACCATAAGCGCCGAATTCTGAAACACTGGTTTGAAAGAGAAAATAATGTAATCCTGATATATAGAAATGCCACACCAAACGTTATTCTTGGGGATAGAGACGGCGCACACTCGGTCGCACAGGCGATTGGCATAAACAACCAAAAGATTGTCTCGGCGCGACGTGAGTTAAAAATACTTGAAGAAAAAAGGCTTGAGATTTGGAGGACAGCCGTAGAAGCTTTTATCACAGAATTGAAGAAGTCATCAGAATGGATGAATCTGCCAGTGAATCTAAGAGCAAAGATCGGGTCGCTCATCCATGAACGTGAGAAACTCGCGGATAAATACCATAATATTATTAGCGAAATCTCCACTCACTGGGGACGCGACGCTTCTCAAACCAAGGACACCGAGCATTTAGAATCTGAAATTAAAGAGAAGATCATGCCATCCGTAAACACATCGGAAAAAATCTCCTCTATCTTTGAAGAAGACGCCGGAGGAAACATCCGATGTGAATGCAAGGAAGTAGTTCGCATGTCTCTAACTCAATGGCACCAGTATCGTGCCGGTAAAATTGTCAATCTCGCTTGTACATACTGTCGTCGCTCCGGCTCGATTAGAATAACAACTGAATGAATGCAACAAACAGTAGACACCTACTCGATCATTACATTGGAACCCTGTCGCTTCTCTTGTCGCGTCGATTTTCAGAAGATTTTTTCGAGCTAAAACATGGTCGGTAGCAGTTTTCTTGCCACGAAAATGCTCCCAATCCTTTTTTTTACTTAGACACCATAGATTAAAACTGTGATTGACCGTTGAACGAAATCCGCTTCTGCTATATGATTACTCCATGCTTAAGGAAGAAATTATCGCTCACTGGAAACGTCTTGCGGACGAGAAATGGCTGACCGCCGAGAGTTTGGTCAAATCAGGCAGAAGATCGGACGGGCTGTTTTTCTGCCATTTGGCGATTGAATGTAAATTGAAGGAGATTATTGCGCTTACAAACAATGAGGAGCCGCCTCGTATTCATAACTTGGTGGTACTCGCGGAAACAGCAAAATTAAACTTCGATCCGGAAAGAAGACAGATTTTGAACGAAATTACGACCTTCAACATTGCCGGACGCTATGATGATTATAAAGATAAGTTTTACAAAAGAGCAACGCCGGAATATACGGAAAAGTATTATAATTTATCAAAAGAAATTTTGTCATGGCTATCTTCAGTCAAATAGTAAACAACTACAAGAAAACTAGAGCCAAGAAACGCGCTTTGTCATATCTGAATCGTTTAAAAAAAAATCAAAACCTTAAAATAAGCTCTGCTTATCTTTTCGGGTCGTACGCGAAGGGAACAAGCGGGAAATGGAGTGACATTGATGTCTGTGTGGTGTCTCCTAACCTAAAAAATATCGACGCTTTGGTATTCCTGTGGAGAAATCTGACTGCGGAAGATTCGCAAGACAGAATTGAACCGATCGGATTCGATGAAGAAGAGTTCAACGAAGACACCCCATCTCCCATAATCCACGAGATAAAGAAAACTGGAATACGCTTAATTTAAAGGGTTTGTCCGGGCACTTGCCGTGGATCGTTTTTCAGTAAATGAAAAGGCGCCACTCGCTGGCGCCGTGTCCGGACTGCTGGGCTCCGGATGCCCGAGGTGGGAGGGCGGCTCGCAGAGCGAGCCGCCCTCCCTATTGTGATTGTCCACCGTGTAGGCGATTGCCCGCGGACGCATCAGCGTCAAGGCGATGCCATACCCTCGTCGGCGCGTTCAGCGCGTGGAGAGATGAGGGTAGGCTGGTGCCTGCACGACGGACTCGAGGCCGTCTACTTCAGCGGACAAAAACTATCCGCTGAAAAATTGGCCTCGCTAGATTGGAAACTAGCGGCTTCCGCCCATGTCATTCCTTTCATTTCGACCACAACAACGTGGCCGAAGACATTCTTCCTGCCTCTTCGACATTACGCCGCGAAGTTCG
The DNA here is from genome assembly GCA_016215335.1 of Candidatus Vogelbacteria bacterium. Classification (GTDB taxonomy): domain Bacteria; phylum Patescibacteriota; class Minisyncoccia; order Phycocordibacterales; family JACRKE01; genus JACRKE01. The sequence continues at coordinate 15,258 of JACRKE010000014.1, forward strand.
GCGGGTGTTGATTGAGGACCCTTTTCTGGGGTCCCCCGGAGGGGAGTAGCGTATTTGCACGCCCCCTCGACAGGCTCAACGACCAGCGCCCATGGTTTCACCTCCTTGGTCAAGTTCCTAGAGCTAGACTAAGCTCTTTCTGTGTTGCATTATATACCTACCAATTTTATTTGTCAACTGTTTTTGACTTAAATTATTCAGTATTGCTTTTATGGCCCTATATAACCACTATTTCATATGTATTTCACGTTGTCTATCGCCAACGTCCTTGGATGTTTCTTTCCACGCGAGATTGAAAAGCGCCCACATCACCTTTGCGATTTCCGGGTGTTCTATGATGATTCCGACCGGATTTCCCTTGAAAGAGCATATCGAAACCTTGTCTCCAAACAATGTAATGTCTCCATCAAAGTCAAATTCTTTATCAGAAATATGTATTGATTCGCGGTCTTCATCATTGTTATCCATTCCTTGAACAGGGCCTTCCGGATTGGAATAAATAAGACGCGCCTTAATCTTTTTCTCAATCCTAGCTTTTATTATATCAGGGCGAGCATCCGGACTGACTCTTCGCATTGAATCCAAGCGTGTGAACGAAGCCACTTCTTTATATTTGGGTCGAACAAAATAATCCAAGATAGTATTTAACCCTTGGGTTCCCTCAACATATCTAACGGTTGGCCTCTCTCCGGCCGTGCTCGCCCGCCCTTCAAGCTCTGAAATAGTGTCTTCCACATCTCGCGCTCGTTTTTCGAGCAAAGCTTTCTGCTTTTCAACCAATCTGCTCAAATTATGTGGATCTTCAGCCACAAAAAGAGTTTTTTTGTCTTTTTCGAAACTGCTCATTAATCCCATTTTTATAAGCGCTTCAATGACTACGTATGTCGTCGCACGATTCACCTTCGCGCGCTCGGCAATATCCTGCACCGGCTGCGGCCCCAGCTCAAGCGAAGCCACATAGACCGCCGCCTCCTTTTCCGAAAGCCCTAAGTCCTGAAGTTTTTGTATAAGTAGATTCATGTTTTTCTATGTTTCCCCCATTATACCACACTGGAGCAAACGCAAGGTCTCGGAATAGAGACATAACCACACGAAAAGATACTCCGTGTATGTTATAATTTCGTACACAAGCTCAATGAACAAAATATCTAAAACTAATCCCGCCAAAGCTTCGATGCGCGTAAACGTGAATTCATTTATGATGGGAAGTTTGTTTTTTATCCTTACACTCATCTGGACACTTAACCCACACAAATTCAGCCCGATTATTATCGGACAGATAGTATATGCAATACCACTCCTTTTTGTTTCAAGCCTTGCATACTCAAAAATCGGATATTCTGAATACACACGTTCATGGGATACTTTTGCATGGTACACTCACAACATTGGAAGTATTTTTATCCTAAACGTGGTAGGCCTTATGACAGCACTTCAGTTTAAAGATATCGCAATAGCATATTTTGGCCTAATCGTTCTTCTAATGGGTGCGTATTCTATAATCAATCTTTACAATCGCCCGGATCTGCAGAGCGAAAAACTGTTCAAATTTGTCGTTTTTATTTCTGTGCTCATGGTAGGTGGTATCTTACCACTCGCATTTTAAGCTAAACTAAAATAGACAGTAGTTTTCCACTTTTTAAACTTGTATGTGGACTTGCGTTCACATATACTAGAGTTAAGCACTAAATTATAAATCTGAAGCACGAAACAGCATCTAAATTAAAGTGTGCAAATTTTAAAAGTTTGTGATTTATAATTTGTTTCGTGCTTCAGATTTAGTGCTTCGTGCTTATTAATTAGTAAATTAATCATTATGACTAAAAAAGACTACTGGGCGCACATATTACGTTTCTATCGTTCACGCAGACGCATGCCTTCGTACTCGGAGATTGCCGAGCTTTGCGGATTTCATTCCAAAAACGCAGTTTGGCGCCTCATTAATCGCCTCGAGCGTGATGGATATGTCGAGAAAGACAAGCAAGGTAAGATTTTACCCAAGAATTTGTATGGTGGCATGAAACTACTCGGCACGATCCAAGCTGGCTTCCCTTCTCCTGCAGAGGAAGAGCTCGTCGACACCATGTCGCTCGATGAATATTTGATACCCAAGAAAGAAGCGAGCTATTTACTCACGGTCAAGGGCGACTCTATGGTCGATGCGGGCATTCAAGAAGGTGATCTAGTAATTGTAGAGCGCAGCGTCACGCCAAAGGAAGGACAGATTGTCATTGCCGAAGTAGATGGCGAATGGACCATGAAATATTACAGGAAAGTAGGAGGTAAAGTCACCCTAGTCGCAGCAAACAAAAAGTACAAGCCGATTGTTCCGAAGGAAGAACTAAAGATCGAAGCAGTAGTGAGGGGGGTAGTCAGAAAGTATTAAGCACGAAATTCGAATATTGAAGCACGAAACAAATATGAAACAAGAAGTTATAAATGAGCCCAAAAGATTATACGACCTAGAAGAAAGAACTCTTATCTTTGCTAAGCGGGTACGTGTCTTCATAAAAAGATTGCCGAGAACAATAACGAACATCGAAGATGGTAAGCAGCTTGCCCGATCCTCCGGATCAGTCGGCGCCAACTATCGAGAAGCTAATGACTGCTTAAGCAAAAAGGACTTTGCTCTACGAGCCCGCGTCGGTCGTAAAGAAGCAAAGGAAAGTATTTATTGGCTAGAGTTAGTAGATACCGGAAATGACTCAAGCCTTCAAGAAGAGCGAGTCGTTCTTGCCAAAGAAGCGACCGAACTCATGAAGATTCTTGGTGCTATTATCGTAAAAACAAATCTTGGTGCCGGTTTCCATTCCTAGTTTCTTTTTTTAATTTTAATATTCTTATTTGTTTCGTGCTTCAGATTTCGTGCTTCGTGCTTTTTTAAAACACTAATGATCACATCTGGTTTTAAATCTATGGGCTGGGGGCATGGTAATCCGCGCGCGATTTTACATATTGACGGCGATGGTTTTTTTGCTGCGTGTGAGGTGGCTCTGAATCCAAAGCTACGAGGCAAGCCGGTGGTCACCGGCGCCGAACGCGGTATCGCTTCGGCCATGACCTATGAAGCTAAGGCTAGAGGCGTGAAGAGGGGTATGCCACTCCACGAAATACGTAGAGTTTGTCCCGAAGCTATTATTCTCCCTGCAAATTATGAAACTTACGCCATCTTTTCCACGCGCATGAATAGCATCGTTCGCCGCTACACGGAGGCAGTCGAAGAGTACGGCATCGACGAATGTTTTGCCGAAATTACGGGCCTGCGTCGGCCCCTCAAGATGACGTATGAAGAAATTGGACGCACCATTAAACGCGAGCTACAAAATGAGCTTGGCATTACTTTTTCTCTCGGACTCGCGCCCAACAAAGTCTTGGCCAAACTAGGCTCCAAGTGGCAAAAGCCGGATGGTTTCACTTATATCCGAGCGCAAGGTCTCTCCTTGGGTAATCCTAAGGTGAGTCCTTGCGCCCCTTTGAATCCGAGCCAGAATGACGACTGTCTTTTGTCGGGTTACATTCGAAGACAGTCGTCTGTGCATTCTGTGCATTCGGACAATTCTCCAGAAGACTGCCTTTTAGAAACCAGCAAAAGGCAGTCTTCAAACGAAACCACTCTCGGCTATTATCTTGCTCATACCCCCTGTGAAAAAGTGTGGGGCATTGGCCCGCAAACAGCGGCCTTGCTTGCCGAACGTGGTGTCATGACAGCACTCGACTTCGCGCACAAAGATGAAACGTGGGTCGCTACGCACCTCACCAAGCCGCACATTGAAATTTGGCGTGAACTTCGCGGTGAATTCGTGCTACCACTTGAGACAGGCAAAAAACAACACTACGATTCCATACAAAAGACCAAAACTTTTACGCCACCGTCGAATGACCAAAACTTTCTACTGTCCGAACTCTCGAAAAATTGTGAAAATGCATGCGCAAAAGCGCGCCATTACAAACTTTTTGCTAAAAAAATTAGTTTCTTTCTAAAGACACAGCAGTTTCGTTATCGCGGTATAGAAATTACGCTTCCATCATACACATCCCTGCCAAATGAACTCATGAGGCTCATTCGTGCTGAATTTCCAAAAGTGTATAGAACGAATGAAATATATCGTGCGAGCGGCGTTACTTTATATGGGCTCACAGATACCCCACCAGCCCAACAAGACCTCTTCGGCGCGAGCATTACTCAGGCAAAAGCGAGCAAGGTATTCGAACGAGTAGACGCCTTAGCTGAACGCTACGGGAATCACACAGTAACTCTAGGTTCCAGCCTGAGCGCATTGCGTCCGAATCTTGACGTCGGACGTCCGGGTTCAGTTCCGAGACCCGTCCGAATGCGCTTCGGCGCGGGCGGGCGTCCGACGTCCAAAGTTGTCGCATTCCAAACTAAAAATCCCGCCTCGTATCACCTCGTAATTCCACTCATGGGTAATGTATACTAATCGTATGCTCCAGCTTCTTCCTGTAGAACGCATTGCAAAACAAATCTTCTTGCTCCGTGGTAGAAAAGTGATGCTCGACCGTGATTTAGCAGAACTCTACGGAGTTGAAACAAAAGCGCTGAACCAAGCTGTGAGCCGAAACAAAGAAAGATTCCCCGCTGATTTTATGTTTCAGCTTTCTCGAACAGAATCAGAATCTCTAAGATCACAAATTGTGACCTTAGAGATGCGGTCACAATTTGTGACCGCATCTAAACGCAACATTCGCTTTACTCCCTACGCCTTTACCGAACACGGTGTCGCCATGCTCTCGAGCGTACTCAAAAGCAAGCGTGCAATCCAAGTGAACATTCAGATTATCCGCACATTCACCCAGATGCGGGAAATGCTCATGCACTATCGTGACCTGAAAGAAAAGATTGAGGCCATGGAGGCGAAGTACGACAAAAATTTCCGCGTCGTATTTGAAACGCTGCAACGATTACTCCACGAAGAAGAAAATCCTAAACCGCCCATAAGTTTTCGCTAATACTCCAAAAAATATATTTCTCGATTACATTAAATGTAACGACCGCTACAGATAATGTAATCGCATCTGTTCTTTGGAATATGGGCAACGATCACCTCCTTCAGATTGTGTGTTGCCCGAGAGTTGTTACTTTTGCGGCTTTCGAAACTGCCCTGTCTCTTTGAATTCGAGTCGAGTAGTAACCGCGAAATTCTGCAGATCTGGAACAAGGGCACGGCCGACGATATTCACGACAGACAAGCGGAGCTGTGCCAGTATCTGCGGCTGCAGGACGGTGTCTATCTGCTGCTGCCACGCAACCAGCTTAAATCTATCTGCTCCGCGGTACTCCCCCTCGTAATGAACGAGAGGAAAAGGATGCACCGCAAGGAAGCTATTCACGAGCTTCTCGGGATTTTCGAGCGCCTTCGACAGACGATCATGAGTCTCGATCGCATCATCCTCGTATCCGGAACCATACTGCTCAAGAGGTGCCAACGCACGCACTCCGACAAAGTTGGTCCGGTACGGCATTCGGACATTGATGTGCAACCGGACTTCATAACATCGCTCCCATTCACGGTCCGGAGTCAGCTTCGCCACCGTATGTCTTGTTTTCCAATAGCAGGCTGACTCAAAGAAATAACCATCGCGCTCAATGGTGAAGTAGTCGCCCCATGGATGTTCTTTGAGCGCGTACGCACAGCACTCCGGTCGCTCGGGGTACTTACCATCACTTCGGACGTCCTCTGTCTTTGCTACCGGCGAAGCATATCCGTCGACCTTTTTGAGCTCCCCTAGTTCTCGTATGCACTCCCCAAGAAAGGCGAACATTGTAAAAACGACCGGCATTGCCACAAGACTGATCAACAGAAAAATGATGCGATCGCGGTCGAATTGCGAGAGCCTTGTCCTGATGCCCTCAACCAACCCTTGTCCTTTCCAACGCAAGCGCCGCCGCCAGCCACAGCCGTGTTCGTACCAATCGGCCATCAGCTTCCGCCTGTACTCTTCACGCTCGCTTTCAGGTTCAACCTGCGCAAGCGCGTCGTCCAACGCCTGCGCATGGGCGTCTTCGAACTTCTTCTCCTGCTCGCGTCGCCCTTGCACATACGCCTCGAATTCCACCCGTGTGGGTTCCAGACGGTGCGGGTTGATTTCGTTCTTCATCTGCCACCTCCTATAGTCACTCTGCGTTGACAAGTTCCTTTGCTAATGACATTTCACAACATAGGGTCGAGTCCGTAAATAGTCACCGCCGCAAGTACCGAATAGTGTTTATATATAAGCCTTATTTATTATTTTAGTCATAACTATTGACTACTTTTGTGGACATGCTAAGGTCTCTCTATGGACAATGAATTACACACCATTCTCGGCTACTTCAATCTCTCAGAAAAAGAGGCGCTTCTGTACATAACTGCGCTTAGGAGCGGTCCGACTACTGTGTATGAACTCGCAAAGTCGTCGGGTCTAAAGCGCCCTACGACTTATGTACTCTCGGAAGGCTTAAAAGCAAAAGGGCTGCTCACGAGTGCCCCCGATCGTCACCGCGAGATTCTCTCCCCCATTTCGCCAAGACAGCTCATCACCGGTTGGAAAGGTAAACTTGAAGCGCTTGAGTCCATTGCACCCGAACTGAATGCCTATTATGAACGTACGTCTCCCGCTCCGCGCATTTCAATTTACGAAGGAGAAAAAGGATTGGACGCGGCATACAACCAGATTCTTTCACCACATGGCACCGGCAAGCACGAGCTACTGCTCTTGAGCACCATTTCCGTTCTGGAAAGACACTACAGCCACCTCTTCCCAACATGGAGGCGTACCGTGCGCGACAAGCGCAACCAGATTCGCGACATCGTACGCGACGAACCGGCGGGTAGAAAGTATGCCGAGGATATGCTCGCATTGAAAAATCCAAACTACCGCGTACGTATCAGCAATGTAGAAATTGGTGAAACTGACACTTTTATATATACAAACAAAATCGTTCTTTTCTGGTTTACCCCGCCTTTCAATGCTGTGATCATAGAATCGGAAGAGATGGCGAAGACTTTCAAAGCCCTCTTCGAAACCGCTTGGGCGTGTGCTAAAAAGATCTCGGGTTGAGTTTCACCTTTTACACTTCCACATTCGTAAGACTGAATTCAGTAAGTGCTTGCTTTACGACTTCTTCGGGGACATCGCAATTATTGTGATAAATGACTTTTTCCGCGTAGTTAATGTCGTCAAAGTAGGATAGTTGAGTACGAAATATTTTCTCGTTGTATTCTTTTCCGAACAGTTCTCGAGCCTTTGTATTGATCTCGTCAATGCGGTGATGATCTTTCAGAATAAAGTACATGTCGACGTAGTCTTTCCACTTCGCTCGCTGTCCAAGAGCGAATGCTTTCATGGCCGCAAGGGTGAGCAAGCTCGGGATACGAGCGGCATTTTCAAACTTTTCTGTAAACGGTATTTCGTATGGAAATTGAAAGAAAGTGAATTTTACTGTATTGATCAGTACGTTCAGTTGACCTGTTTCATCGAGAGTAATTTTATCGATCATCGTGCTTCGGAGGAGTTTTCGTTTTATTTTGATGTTATCAAAGTCAGCCTTTGTAAACATATCGAAATCAATAGATTCCCGATGGCCGAGATGTAATGCGATCGCGGTTCCGCCAACGAGACCGAAATCATCTATAAACTGCCCCACAAGCGGGAGTAACATTATTTGTTCTGGTGACAAAATCTCCTTATGCATACTTTTGGAAGAAAAGACTAAAATAGTGGACAATACGCTTGTTATAATTCACTCGCGGGCGGTTGGTCTCGGCACGGAAAATACGCGCCACTTCGGCAATGCCGAGGATGTGAATGAGGGTGAGCACATCCTCCCAGTCACCATAGTTCAATATAGTCTCCACAATAGCCTCATTGTTTAGGCCATTATAGTTCTTGGTAGACCAGAAGAGGTGCTTGCGTGAATGGACAAATTCATGGATATTCATGGGCCTAATTATAGCATATTTTCTCGCCTTATTCCTAAAACATTTCGTGCACTCTTCGAAACCGCTTGGGCGCGCGCGAAACCACTAAGCGCCAGTAAACAATAGCCACAATGACCCATCGGATTAGCGCACATTTACCGTAAGAGTTGTGTTCGTTATGAGACTTTGATTGTCGGTGACGGTGAATGAAATGGTATACGTGCCGGGATAACTATATGCATGTGTGAGACCGGCTGTCGTCTTTGTTTCATCCGGCAGACGAATGGATTTACCTTGCGCGCTCGTATACATCGGTTCGTCGCCCCAGCGGACGCCGTAGGCGAGAGGCCCGCCTTCAGGGTCGCGGGCGGTGATTGTGAAGGTACCGACCTCACCGACGGCGAGAGAAGATGGCCCGCCCAAGCTTTCTACAATAGGAGCCTGCCCGGTGCTACTCGGCCCGGAAACAATGAGCGTAAAAGTTGCTTTGCCATACTTTGTCTGCGGTTGTGGACATGGGGTAGTAATACAGTAGATTTGCGGAGGATTATCGTAAGCCGAAATCACAATCTGATACTTCCCCGCAACTGTTGGAGTTCCAGTTAGATAGATTGAATCCGGATCAAGCATTTGAATACAGTATTGGCCCGCAGGGCATGGTTGCGTTTGCGTGAAATACATTCCTGGAATCGTACCACTTCCTTCAGCGGAAATAGTGTACGAGTAATCGCTTCCACTTACATCAAACGAGGCGGTGAAATCAGTGCCAACTTTTGCACGCAGGTCTGAAGAAGTCGAAATTCGCAAAGAGCTTTGAACAGTACGCGGAAGAGACAAATCTCGAAGTGTGACAGCGGTAATTGTCGTCCCATCGCTTGAAAGACGACCATAGATATTCACGCTATCACCTGTTTGAATCTGCGAAAGACCGATTCTCCCCCAATTTTTGTTATAGAGAATTGTGCTTGAGTTTATCCGGATCAGATATTTGGTTTGCGGGTAGTAACTTGGATCAATAGACATGTTTAACACACCAGTCACACTTGCTGGATCAGTAAATCCCATGGGGCATACCATACTGCTTCGAGCACTCGTCCCATAAATTCCGTAGTTATAACATGGGTAACCGGACTTCATAACTACAAGAGTTGCGGGAGGAACGGAAGAAGATGGCCCGCTCACCACCTGCACACTATTCAACTGCATATACCTCTCTTGCTTTGGGAGCGATAGATCACGGAGGATTAAAGCATCAATGTTTCCAGTATCAACATCGCGAAAACCGTATACATTGATCTTGTCACCAACCTGCAATTGACTAAAGCCAATGCGCGCACGATTACGTTGCAGAAGAATCGTTTCTGAACTCACCCTGATCGAATACAGGAAACTTAGTGAAAGCGGGCAGACCGTACTCGCACCGGATGAAAGAAACTTCTGACAAGAGCCGCCAGAGTTACTCATGGCTGTAATAAAGGTTGGCACGCTTCCAGAGCCAAGCGACTGAATTTCCAGGTTATTCAGCTGTATTATCTCATCATCACTGCGATCAGTATCAAAACTTGATATCGGAGCCGATACGCCGACAGAAGATGTGGCACTACTGGAAGCGCCTAAACCTTGCGCCGACACGCCTTGAGCAATAAAAGCGGAAATGGCGATAAAAAAGCTAAAAACAAGAACTAATGCGTTTTTTGTTGTTTTCATATCGAAAAGTTATATTAAGAGTATACAATAACAGACGAAGTACACCCTATTTACTTACATTTTTCAAAGTAGTTTAACTATTTGACGCGCAAGTTTGTTTGAATCGTGGCGAATTAAGGTGCGTTTAATAGGATCTCCCTTCTTTATTGCTACAGGCTTCTGTGAAACAAAATCCCCCCGCACAATTTTGTAAAATTTAGGAACTTTGGATCTTCCCGCTAGTATCGGGGTACTTTCATGTTTATATTTTCTGATAAGTTCAATGGGAGGTATTTCAGTATTCGCTATTACATGAGTGAAAAATTCAGGTGTAACGTACGACTCAAGTTCGTCTACATAGTCGGAGACTGAATACCCATCAGTCTGATTTTTGCGATTCATAAGATTGCAGACGAAAACTTTTTTGGCATCGCTCTTTCTAAGCGCCTCCGGAATGCCATGCACGAGTAAGTTCGGAATTAGCGAAGCGTACAAATTGCCTGGACAAACTATTATCATGTCGGCCTCTCTAATCGCCTTAAGGGCAAGAGGATTCGCCTTTGCGGATTCCGTGAGCGACATCATCGAAACGCCCGGCTTCGCCACGGGCGCGGTTTCTATAATATGCTCGCCATCTATGACTCTTCCGTCTTTTAATTTGCACATGAGATGCACGTTGTCGAGAGTAACAGGCACCACTCGCCCCTGAATGTTTAAAATTTCCGAAATCACATTGATTGCTTCATTGTAATCTCTGCTGATCTTCTCAAATACAGTAATAAGTAAATTACCGAAGTTGTGTCCTTTCAGCTGTCCTGAATCAAAGCGATAGTTCATGAGATTCCTCATAGCATCGCTTGAACGAGATAGAGCCACAAGACACTGGCGTAAATCTCCCGGTGGCAATACTCCGTATTCGTCACGCAAGACACCTGTTGAACCTCCATCATCCGCCATGGAGACGATTGCAGTAATGTCTAGTTCAGGATATTTTTTGAGCCCCGTAAGCACGGTAAACTGTCCAGTTCCACCTCCTATAGTAACTACTTTTTTTCGCATTGATATATATAACTGAATCAGAAGTACACATGTTCTAGAGAAAAGAAAATAAAGTAAGATACCGGGCGCCGCGATCCTCGCGGCGCCCGGTATAGATTGGAGTGAGGAAGCTTGCTAAGTCGCCGCTTCCTGTTTGGCTGCGAGTTTGAAGATGTTGATCTCGCACTCGTCGTTCACCCACCAGGTACGCTGAACGTGGTCGGCGGCGGAGTTAACCAGCTCCTCCACGCACGGTAGCTCCCGCCAACCTGTACGAAGAAAGAGATCGCTGATCATACCCCTTGCAAAGAACATCTCGAAGACCGCCGAATAGTCGTCCTCAATTGGGGCGTGCTCCTTCAACTTCTGAATCCACTCCGTGGGGAGCAAGTCGGCAATGATGAGCACCGGAAATCTCACTTGAGCCTCGACGAGAGCGGCCACATTCCACAACTCATCGAAATCGCCGTTGAGGTCGCCGAAAAGATAACCGATGCTCTCGGCGCCGGTATCCGTCTTCAGGCGGGCAACATCGCCGGCGAGGCCTTTCGGCAAAATACTCAAGATTCGAGCATTTCGTGAAATACCCCTGAATTCGCCAACATGACTCAAGGTATTGGTCACCCCATCGCGCAACCCGCGCTTCTGCTTTACATAAATACTCTCCATCAGAAGGTCCTCCTATCCTGTATCCATCCGTTTCCAGTTCCCAGGCCAGGTCCGAGCACAAGTCTACCATATGCTTTAAAAAATATGCAAAAAGATATCCGGCCGCTCCTCGAGAGGAGCGGCCGGTCTATATTCGGATGCAAAAAGAGATTGAATCAGAACTTCTTGCTCGGAACCCGTGGTCGGTCAGCGCCGAGCGCCGAGGAAATCCTCGATTATCTCGGCAATGCCGGCTCCTTCATCGTCGTGGACATCGCCGTCGAGCGATATGATTTTGACGCCGCCGGAAGCGAAGAGCCCAGGCAGACTCGAGATGTCGAGCTCCGACCCGTCCCTCAAGTTGATTCCAGCCTTGAAGTGAACTTGAGGCTTCAAGAGCCACCCGCAGCGGTACTGGAGGGTGATCTCGAGACCCTCACGCTTCACGGTCTTCTTCACGTTCCCATCGGGATCCACGTCGGGCAACATGCTAACCGCAGCCATGAGTTCGGCATACTTCGAAGGGTGGAGCTTTCCACCCTTGATGCTACCGACTAGGCCAACCTCGAACTCGTCCTTCGCTGACTCGAGCAAGTAGGCAGTGTCGTCAAGCCGGACAAAGACGAGCGGGCGCCCACCCTTGCTTGTCGACTTGAAGATTACCGCCTTTTCCGGCTCGGAGTGCTTGAAGAGATCCACCTCCGGATTGTAGGTTGCCTCGAGAAGGCTCGCCATGAGGCCGGCAAAGTCGTCCGGCTTGATCCGGTCTGACTTGATCGCTTCCGTGAGAAGCTCCCGGCCGAACTTCTCCGACCAGACGACTCGAATCCGCGAGAATCGAGAAGCGAAGCGAACCGGAATTGCCGACTTCGACGAAGGTTTCGAGATCCGGCTTTCCGTCGGGCCCCTGATCTTCAAGAATGACTGCATCGATGAGGGCCTGCCGACGAATCGGGTCTGAACCGAGTCGAATCGCGTCGCTGAACCTCTCCATTCTGTCCATCGACTTCACAAGTGGATCACGATCACGCCGTGAAGCGATCGGCACCCCGAGCGGGCGCAACTCCTTTGTGCTGTGAATTACGAAACTAATTTTCCGTCGGTTTTGCGGCCATCACTAAAATCTCTCAGCCGTCTGAGTTTTTGAATCGTCACATCACACACAACACACGAAAGAAACGAGAATCGG
>JACRKE010000002.1 GCA_016215335.1 Candidatus Vogelbacteria bacterium
AGGGCAGAACACCAAAGAAAAATGTCCTTTCCTTTTTAGAAGAAATTGGTCGCGCGCAAATCCGAAAAGCAAGGAACATTTTTCTTTGGTGTCCGCCGAGGCTCTGCGAGGCGGTGGCGGGACTGATTCATTCGTCCAGTTTCCGCTCGAAAAAGGTTCGCGCAAAGTGTATAATTACAGCACCAAAACAGAACTAATGCCGAAACAGGCGACAATTTGTTTGGCTATCCGCAATGGAAAAGTCTTTCTAGCGAAAAAGAAGCGTGGTTTTGGTGTCGGATTATATAATGGATACGGAGGTAAAGTTGGACTAGATGAGACATCTGAAGCAGCAGCATTGCGAGAGATAAAAGAGGAATCTGGAGCAACCGTTAACGCTCTAAATCTTAAAAGAGTAGCTCTGATTAATTTCAAAGAACTTGATAAACCACTTTTTAACTGCACGGTTTACATATTTGACGAATGGGAGGGCGAGCTCAAGGAGACTGAAGAGATGACTGCGCCTCAAGAATTCAATGAAGGCGAATTACCATTCGATAAAATGGAGGAATCTGATAGACTCTGGATGTCGAAGGTACTTCAAGGTGAGAGACTTTGTATTGAAGTGATTTATTCCGAAGGAAGAAAGTCGGTAAAAAATATAGAACTTAAAACACTAGAAGAAAATATAAACGAATTAAGGAAGCATAATAAATGAGCAAATTATATACGGGAATGGGTGATGGGGGGACTACGAGTTTCTTCGATTCTAAAGATCGCTATCCTAAAAGTTCAATGCGGGTGGAGGTTTTGGGCGCGCTAGATGAAATGAACTCTTGTATCGGTCTTGCAAAGGTTAAATGTAAAGACTTACGCGTGGCTTCAGAAAGTTGCGATACGACTTTCGTAAAAATACTTGAAGATGTCCAGCAAAATATTTTTACAGTACAAGCTGAAATTGCTGGAGCGGATAAACATCTGAAAGATTCAAAGATCAAAGAAGTGGAAGCGGTGATTGATTCGATAGCCGAAATTCTGCCACCGGTGGCAGAATTTCGGCTATCAGGCGGAGTGGAGGCTTCCGCGGAATTGGACATAGCGAGAACTATTACACGCAAGGCCGAAAGAAGATTCGCATCTTATTTGCACGATACCAAAATGATGGGCCTCGAGAAAGGCAAGCCGACCATGATTTCAATGGCCTATTTAAACAGGCTTTCATCTCTCTTTTACGCTCTTGCGCGATACGCGAATTATCTCTCTGGAATCGAAGAAGATTCACCAAGATACAATTAAGCTATCAAGACCGAAAACAAACTCAAAGCAAGGCTTCTTGATTAGTAAGATCGTCCGTTTGGCTTATCGTCAGGATTCTTTACCACAGCAGAAGCCTTGCTTTTGTCTTCGGACGATCTCGAAACATAATGTAAGAAAAATTCCCGCAGACACGTCACCTCTACTGTCGAACGGGTGCGAAATTATAAGTAAATTAAAAAATATATATGAACAAAATCAAAATTATGGCCGTGACAATGGTTTTAACTGGATTAGTGTTTGTTCCGTCGCTTTCGTTTGCCGAGACAAACGCAAATATAGACAGTATTGTGTCGTTGCGTTCTCAGATAGTTGAATTACAGCTCAAGTTGCGCACTTTGTTGGCGCATACTAAGAGTTTGCAAGCAGAAGCCATGTCCGAAGCGAGGGCTGATGCCAAGAGCGATAAAATGAAAGACAAGGAAGAGCGTGAAGATGACAGAGAAGAGAGAAGAGAGGAATGGGCCGAGAAAAAGCTTTGTAAAAAAGCGAATAAAGGAGTCGGTCTCGCTCTCGGGCACCTGTTTGCTCCTGGCTGGTTGAAGACCCGCGGTGATGATTGCGTGAAGTTGCCGCCAAGTGCTTCTACAACTCCTTCAGACACTACGACACCAATGATTTCGACGGTGCTTGTGGCCGAAGGAAGTGGCGAAGCGATTCTCACTTGGACCACAAGCGAGAATACCACGAGCAGTGCTTTCCTAAGCCTTTCAAGTCCGGTTACCATCGGCGCGTCCGGAGTAGTTGAGGTAAAAAGCGATTCAAACGGCAGATTGCATCGCGCCAAAGTCACAAACTTGAGTGCGTTAACCAAGTACTACATCTTGGTAAGAGCGGAAGATAAGTCGGGCAACGTGGGTGTTTCTACAGAGACATCATTCACAACCAAGGCGGAGGTTGATATGACAGCTCCGATCCAGAGTGCGATAGGCATTTCGGCGGTAGCATCAAGTACGGCAACTGTAAACTGGAAAACGAATGAAGCGGCATCAAGCCAGGTTTACTACGGCAAGGTATCTCCGCTTATCTTGGCTGACGCGGGCGTCAAATCCGACAGTTCGCTTACGACCGATCATCACGTGACGCTTACCAATCTCTCTTCGGGTACCTCATATTTCGTAGTAGTTTCTTCAACGGATGCTTCAGGAAATCTAAGTCAAAGCAGTGAGTTTGTCTTCACTACAAGCCAGTAGTTTGCGAATCCACTCACATTGGCTTCGCGGGTCATGTTTAGTCGGGGAATCTAAAGCAAACACGCTCACGGCCGAGTGTGTTTGCTTTAGCCTTGTATTCATGGCGAAACAAGACTAACATTTGTTACAACTCGTTTCGGTCGGCGATTATGCAAGGCTTGAGCGAATCAAACGTCATATACAATGGTAGAAGAAGAACTTGAAAAAATATTCCTTGAAGCATATGAGGCTTACGCAGACGCCATATTCAGACATTGTCTGTTTCGAGTCCGTGAACGAGAAAAAGCAAAGGATATAACCCAGGAAACGTTTACCCGCACATGGGAGTATATGCGAAGCGGCAAAAAGATTGACTACATGAGAGCATTCCTCTACCGAGTCGCAAAAAATCTCATAATAGACAACGGCCGCGTTTCGGGACGCACCACGTCCCTTGAAAGTTGCATGGAAGATGGAATGCAGCCGGAAGAAGACGAGGGGGTTCCTTATGAATTTTCGGCGGAAGCCAGAATGCTTGCGAAATATGTTGACCAGCTTGATCCGATGTATAGAGAAGTTATCATTATGAGATATATGGAAGATCTTTCGGTTCATGATATAGCTCACCAGATCGGCGAAACAGAGACCAATGTGTCAGTACGAATTCACCGCGCGATCGAGAAGCTAAGAACGCTCGGTCATGTAAATTTGGAAACAAACTAATGATAAGATTTAAAAAAATTGCAGATAATATTAAATTGAGTTCAACAGAAAAGCAAAAAATGCGAAATGAGCTTTTGGCTTTTATGCGCGAAAATCCGGCCAAAGCCGATCAATACGAAAAATACGCTTTAGGATATTCAGATAGAACATTCGGCTCCGTTTTTTATCTCTTTAGGTCAAATCGAATGAGAATGGCTTCGGCTTTTGTTATGATTCTTCTGCTAATAGGTGGAGGCGTATCTTACGCCGCGGAAGGAGCGCTTCCGGGCGATGTTCTCTACTCTGTCAAAGTTTCTCTGAACGAGCCTATTCTAACGGCAATGGCATCCAGCGCAAAAGAAAAAGCATCTGTCGCCGTCAAGCTAGCAGTCAGACGTTTGGAAGAGGTGGAGGCCTTGGCTACCGGCAAGAAACTGGATTTCGATACTGAAGACATTCTAACGAAGCAGTTCGAGGCGTTCGCCGATAAGGCTGACGAGCATTCAGTGAAGCTCGCGGAACGCACGGAAGATCGCGCCGACGCGGCCGAATTGAGTACGCGTCTCGAAGTTGCGCTTAACGCGCACGAGCAGATACTTAGTAAGATAATAGAAAAAGAGACAGCCTCATCCAGTAAAATTGTGAAAGTAAAAGAGAAAGTGCGATCTAGGATAGATAGATCGGTAATGAATCGCATAAATGTTGAAGCCAAGGTCGGAACAGACCCGCGAGAAGAAGCGTTTGAGTCGGCCAAGAAACGTCTCAAATCAGCAGAGAATGCATTAATAGAGGCGGAAAAAAAGTATATAGAGCAGAAAAGCGAACAGGTGAATGGCGAACAAAAGATGATGTATAACGTTGAGACAGAAACTGAACTTGACGCCGCAAAGGAAAAATTGATTGAAGGCAAGATGAAACTTGAAGCCAACAATAGCGCTGAAGCTTTCAGCCTTTTTGGAGATGCTGACCGTGGTGCTGAAGGCGTGAAGCTTAAACTTGACCTTGAGACAAACATAAGACTCGGGTCTGAACAAAAGAGAGACGAGATAGAAAAAGAAAAAAAATCTAGCCCACCGACAAAAGGGACGAATCAACAGGTTGACGATTTACTGGACCCACAGATTTAATGTTATTTCGTCTATTGCGGAGAAAGTCGACGAATGTATACTTAGGGAAATTAAATAACAAAGATAATTATGAATCCTAGATACATTTGGGCGCTTGCTGTTTTAGTCATTATCCTAATTTTAGGCTTTATTTTTTGGCCGAAAGGAAACAGTAAACCGATAGAAGAAAATGTCACTGTTAAAACTCCGCTTGTGAAGCTATCCGGTGGCATGCATGCCACTTCCACACCGGCTGACGGCAGCGGCGCGTCCGCGATCCAAGGAGACAGCTATCTGAAAATTCCGACAGAGATCGCTTTAGGCAACGATACCAGGGCCACGATCTATTTCCCCGATGGTTCAGAGGCGCGCTTGATCGAAGGAACAAAAATGAGCATTGATAAGGCGAGCTACTCATCCGAGACAGAGACTTTGAATGTTGGCATGACGCTTTCGGATGGACATATCTGGTCTAAAATTATCGAGCTTGCCACGCCCGCGTCCACTTGGGAGGTTAAAACTTCGAACACGGTTGCCACGGTTCGAGGTACAGCTTTCGATATTGCCGTAAGGAACGGTAAAACTTCACTCGTTACGATGAGTCGTAAAGTTGCTCTCACTGTCACTGATCCGGATACTGGCAAGGTACTTAAAGAAAACGCGGTTATGGTAGAAGAAGGCAAGATGATAGAAATTTCGAGTGATGAGATCGATTTAATTAAGGAGAATCGGATCTTGAACACTAAACCGTTTCTGTTGCCCGAAGATCCGACAAAGAACGGGTGGTTTACTTCAAACCAAAGAATTGACCTTGATTTAGACAAAAAAATCGAAGAAATCAAGAAAGAGGGTGTGGAGGGAGCTCTACTGCGCGACAAGCTGTGGCAGGATGTACTACCCGTTTCCGAAACTACAACCGGAAGATTGCCCGAAGTAAAGAATGACGTGGATATTACACCTACGATAGAAGACAAATCGCTACCAAAGACGGTAGAACCTGTTAAAAATCCAGTGGTAGAAAAAAGGGAACCTGTAGCAGAGCCGGTGAAGAGACTGGCTGATCCTATAAGAATAGAGGTAGATTCACTTACTCCTTACGCGGAACTTATGGAAGGACAAACGCATGCGTTTCGCGCAACTCTGTTTCGATCCGATGGGACAAGGGAGGATGTAACACTTAAGTCAACATGGCAAGCTATTGGCAGTATCGGTTCATTCGTCAGTCCTGGTAAATTTGTGGGCAAATTAGATGAACAGGGACAGGAACTCGGCGAACGCACTGGCACAGTGGCAGCAACTTGGACTGACCCTGTAAGTGGCGAAGGTTTTTTAGATAAGAGTCCTATGTTTAAAGTCAAATTCAATCCGGACACAGTAGATGGACGCGCTATCTAATGGAGAACAGTAAATCAAAAGTCAGACTGCATATTGCGGCTATATCCTTAGTTATTTTTCTTCTAACCGTCTTATCTTATCGAGGCGGATTATT
Source organism: Candidatus Vogelbacteria bacterium (assembly GCA_016215335.1). Lineage (GTDB taxonomy): Bacteria > Patescibacteriota > Minisyncoccia > Phycocordibacterales > JACRKE01 > JACRKE01. The sequence goes on from JACRKE010000002.1 coordinate 5,763, forward strand.
CACTGGCTTTGAGAATATGTTTGAGGATTTACTTTTCTCGCCAAAAGCAGTAGATGAAAGGATTGTAATTCTTGCAATAGACAATGACTCACTGCAAAAGATCGGGCAGTGGCCGTGGGCGCGCTCCGTCTACGCGAATGCTTTTGAAAATCTGAACAAATATCCGCCTGAGGTGGTCGGGCTTGATGTGATCTTCGCCGATCCATCAAGTCGAGGCAAGCAGGATGATGAAATTCTGGCCGATAGGCTTGGTCGGTTATCGTATCCTGTCATCATACCGGTCGAGGCAGAAGGACTTTCGTTAAACAGCAATCCGCCGGCAATCTGGGCAAGTTGGACGACCAAGAAACTGATTGAGCCGATTAAGGCGTACGAAACGCTTCAGGTAGGCCACACGAACCTTGTGAGCGAGAGGGACGGTGTCATTAGAAAATTTCCTCCTTCGATCGGCTATGCGTTTTCAGAAACCGGATTCAGTGAAAGAAAAGCTTTCGCGCGCATAGTAGCTGAAAATTCAAACGGTTTTAGGCTGAGTGATAGTAAAGACGAACGGATTGTATTCGCCGGTCCTCCTGGGACAGTTCCACGTGTTTCCATAAGTAGGGTTGTCGAAGGAGAAGAAGCCATCTTAAAGTCGCTAGAGAACAAAATAGTACTCATCGGCAGTACCGCTTCTGATTTGCATGATGAACAGCCAACACCCGTATCGCGTGGAACATTAATGAGTGGAGTGGAGATTCAGGCTCAGATTGTAAACATGCTTTTGAAGAATTACAGGCTTCTAGGCGTACCTGCCTCGGCAATGATTTTAATTTTACTTTTGGCAATTTTGATTCCGACATTTCTGTTTATATTTGTCCGAAAAACTTATATTGCCGTTCTAGCGTGCGTTCTGGTTGGGATTCTTTATGTTCCGCTTACAATTATTTTTTTCGATAGAGGATATGTCATCAACTTTATTCACTTAGCCCTCGCGTGGATTCTCACAACGATTGCGCTGTTCGGCCACAGATACACTACAGTAGACAAAGAGCGCAGGCAGATGAGACACGCCTTTTCGAAGTATGTATCGAGAGACGTGTTGAATGAAATCATGTCAGACCCAAGTAAAGTTAAGCTTGGTGGTGAAGAAAAAGAAGCAACAGTGTTTTTTTCTGACGTTCGCGGGTTTACCACACTTTCTGAAACACTTACTCCTACCGAACTTACTACTTTTCTTAACAAATACCTGACAGTCATGACAGACATTGTGCTCGATGAGCGGGGAGTGGTAGACAAGTACATAGGCGACGCCATTATGGGTTTCTGGGGTGCGCCAATACAGACAGAGACCCACGCGATTGATGCTGTAAGGGCGGCTCTTATAATGGTAGATGCTCTAGAAAAGTTCAATAAAGATAGCGCGGCAAGGGGTGACCTGCAGATCGATATTGGAATCGGCTTAAACAGTGGCAAGGTTACTGCGGGGAATATGGGGTCTGATAAACGTTTCGACTACACTGTCATGGGGGACACAGTGAATCTTGCTTCTAGGCTAGAAGGGCAGACAAAATCGTACACGATCCATATTCTCATTAGTGAATTTACGAGAGCGATGCTCTCGGACGAAACTCTTGAGAAAGAGGGGATAGTGATTCGCGAGATTGATCAGATAAAAGTGAAAGGCAAGAAAAAGCCAGTGAGGGTGTTTCAAGTGGTTGATCGTGCAAAAGCAGAAGGAGTGAAGAAAATTTTACCGGAATTTGAAGCCTTACGCGTGGCGTACTATGCAGGCATGTGGGATGAGTGTTTGAAACTCGGAGATAAAATATTGGCACAAATTGAAGATGGTCCTACGAAAGCATTAGTAGATCGCACAAAATATTTTATAGAACATCCACCTGAAAATTGGGAAGGCGTGTATGAGTTGAAGACAAAGTAGGCGTCAGCAAAGCAAAGGGAACCTTTACGTAAAGGTTCCCTTTGCTGATATTGCTGGTACGGTGGAACATTTTTTTGCAATTGCTATCTCGTGGTCTACCGTGATACTCTTACAAAGCAGAAGTTAATAATGGTGGCTATGGTGTAGCGGTAGCACATGAGCTTGTGGAGCTCCTTGTCTGGGTTCAACTCCCAGTAGCCACCCAAAAAGAAATTTAAACTGGTGACGCCTTGAGTGCGTGATATAATGACAGGTATTAGAACTAAGCATATAAATATATGTCTATCGATAATCCTTCACTTGAACCCGGAGAAGAAAGTGAATATGTGCCGAAATTAGAGAGAGTTGAACGTACGCTTGAATCATTGCAAACAGAGTTAAATACACGAAGAGAAGAAGCTAATCGTGGACGGACAGGATCGGATGAAAGCGGTAAAATACACGACCTTGAACAGCAAATTGCAGTCAAAAAGATTGAGATAGCTCCAAAAAATAATGATACAGGCGCATTCAATAAACCAACACCTCCGTCGGGCTCAATGCTGGAAAAGATACAGCGCTTGAAGCAGCGAAGGAATGAAGGCTTGGCGCACGAGGCGTAATCATAAAAACAGACAAAGAAGAAAGTAGTGCAGGAATATCACCCCCCCCACTATTATATCCGCGACCGCGGATATAATAGTGGGGGGTTACAGATTTAGGCTTAGGCTTGCCAGTAAATATTTAAGGCGTAGAATAACTGTGTACAATTGTTCCCATGTCACAAAACAAAAACATCAAAATTATTGGGGCGCGAGAGAATAATCTTAAAAACATTACTCTCGAGATTCCACGTAATAAAATTACGTGCCTTGTGGGTGTGTCTGGGTCTGGAAAGTCGAGTGTGGCATATAACGTCATATATAGCGAAGGCCAGCGGCAGTTCCTTGAGTCGGTGAGTACTTATGCCGCGCGATTACTTAAGCGAACACAACGTCCCGACGTAGACGATGTTGTGAATCTTTCGCCCACCATTTCAATCGATCAGAAACAACTTCGTGGGAGCCCGCGTTCGACCGTGGGAACTGCGACAGAGGTGTACACGTATTTAAGACTGCTTTTTTCACGTTTCGGATCGGTGCCAAACCTGAGCGCCGGACATTTTTCTTTTAATAACCCCAAAGGCGCATGCTTAAAATGTAAAGGTGTAGGTCTTGAGTTTACGATTGATCCGAACACTATCCTTGATTTTAATAAATCCCTTGCAGAAGACGCGGTCGTGCATAACAACTACAAGTCGGGTTCACGCTACTACAACATTATTAAATCGTCGGGGAAGATTGATGTAAATAAGAAAATTAAAGATTACACCAAAGAGGAACTAGATTTTTTACTCTACACTCCTCGCGTCGAACTAAGCAACCAAGATCAGGGATTCATTCAACGATTTAGCCATGAAGGCATAATAACCCGCATGATCAAGCGAGCGGGTGATTTGCGAGGGACGTCTAATCGGAAAGAAAAGACCGATAAACCGTATTTAGTTCAGCAAGCTTGTTCCGAATGTCACGGAGGAAGATTGAAGAAAGAAATTTTACTCTCGAAAATTAACGGAAAAAACATCGGTGAGTTTTCGAATATGGAAATTCGAAAACTCACCGATGAAATTCGTGATCTCAAAATTCCCGAAGCTAAGGAATTACTCACGAGAATTCTTGAAACCCTCACCTGTCTTACAGATGTCAAGCTTGCTTACCTATCTATCAACAGAAGTCTGGACACTTTATCTGGCGGGGAGGCGCAGCGATTGAAGCTTGCTCGAGAGATGGGCAACAACCTTATTGAGATGGTGTATATTCTCGATGAACCGACTTCCGGACTCCACAGTCACGATTGCGAAAATATTGTAAAGATTATAAAGAACCTCCGCGATAAAGATAATACCATCATAACTATTGAGCACGATGAGAAAATCATGCGCGTTGCGGACTACTTGATAGAGCTTGGGCCACACGCGGGGAAAAATGGTGGGCATATTGTTGCTTCGGGAACCGTGAACGAATTCTTAAACAATAAGAATTCAGTCACGGGCAAATATTTAGGCAACTCAGGCCTTCTTCAGATTAATAAGACGAACAGAACTCCAACGGGGTACTTGGAGGTGAAAAATGCGAACGTAAATAACTTGCAGAATGTAAATTGTAGGGTTCCGCTCGGGGTGCTCTGTGTATTTACCGGAGTCTCGGGGTCTGGCAAAAGCTCGCTACTCATTGATGTCTTCGCTAATAAGTTTAGAGACAAGGTGATAGTGATTGATCAGAAATCGATGACTGGCACTGCAAGGGGGAATAGCGCTACTTACATTGGTATCTTCGACAAGATTCGCGATATTTTTGCAAAAGTAAATAATGTAAGTAAGTCGATTTTCTCTTTCAATAGTAGTGGCGCTTGTCCCGACTGCAAGGGGCTTGGATACAAAAAGATCGACATGCATTTCATGGGGGATGTCACGGTTAAATGTGAGACGTGTAGCTGTAGGAGATATAAGGCTGAAACACTCGCGCATAAATATAAAGGCAAGGACATTGGCGAAGTGCTCAATATGACGGGAGAAGAGGCGCTAACTTTCTTTGATGGCGAACAGATAAAGCACAAGCTCGAAGTGCTCTCGAAAGTGGGTCTTGGGTATTTGGAGCTCGGCCAAAGCCACGACACTTTATCAGGTGGGGAAACTCAGCGTTTGAGGCTTGCGAGCCAGCTGCATAAGAAGGGGGAGATTTATATCCTGGATGAGCCGACATCTGGGTTACACTTCGCGGACATTGAGAGGTTGATCAAATTATTAAATGAGCTCGTCGAGAATGGCAACAGCGTGCTCGTGATTGAACACAATCTGAATCTCATTCGCAACGCCGACTGGATAATAGATTTAGGCCCTGGTGGAGGCAACGAAGGCGGTAAGATTGTAGTCGAAGGAACTCCGGCGATGGTGGGAAGTAGTTTGGTGTCCTTCACTGGTAAATATCTGAAAGAGATAATATGAACCGTGCTATTATAACAAAATGGTGAAGGATTATAAGCACTGGCACAAAAATAAAAATATAGTTGAAGGAAAGCAAAAGAGAGTCTTTTTCCACGAGCGGGAAATTTGGCTTTGCCATTTGGGTGAAAATGTTGGATTCGAGGAGGACGGTAGGGGAAATGAGTTTCTTCGACCAGTTGTGATTTTACGAAAATTCAATAATGAGATTTTCTGGGCGGTTCCATTAACTAAAACAACCAAGAAGGGATCATACTATTTTGTTTTTCTATTTAGTAAAGAGGTCAAAAGTGCGGCTCTGTTATCTCAACTTAAGCTAATCGATGCAAAGAGGTTGAAATACAAGATGAGTGTTATGAAAGAAGATGATTTTATGCAGCTAAAACAAAGAATCAGGCAATTAATTGCCTGATTCTTTGTTCGTTATTACCCTCGCCTAAGCGAGGGAGGGCCGAAGCCATTTGTAGTATAAGACTATCAGAATGACGAAATCTGTCAAACTAAATGAAAATGAACTAAAATTCGGTCAGTACGACGTAATTGTCGTAGGTGGAGGCCCGTCAGGCATGATGGCGGCGGGGCGAGCTGGCGAGCGCGGGCTACGGGTGCTTTTGCTTGAGAAAAACAAGATGCTCGGGGAGAAGCTTAAGATTACCGGTGGGGGACGGTGTAATATTACGAATGCTACTTTTGACACGCGGGCGATGCTTGCGAACTATGGCGATTCCGAGCAGTTCCTTTATTCGCCCTTCGCGCAGTTCGGGGTTAAAGACACTTTTACATTTTTTGAATCACGCGGACTTCCGCTCGTGGTGCAGGCCCGTGAGCGTGCATTTCCAGCGAGCGAGAAAGCCGAGGATGTTTTTCTAGTCATGGAAAAATACATGAAGGATAATAAGGTTGCAGTAAAAACCGGAGTTTCAGTAAAAGGACTTTTGCTCCGAGAAGAAAAAGTCGTTGGAGTGGAAGTAGGGGGTGAAGAAATTTATGCAAATTCTGTGATCATCGCAACGGGTGGATCATCGCATCCGGAAACCGGAGCTACTGCGGACGGTTTCTCTTGGCTCGCGTCAGTGGGCCATAGAGTGGCAGCACCAACTCCCGATGTCGTACCACTGGCTGTAGCGGATAAGTGGGTTAAAGATCTTTCGGGTGTTTCGCTCTCGTTTATGAAAATTAGTTTTTATTTAGACGGAATTAGAAAGTTTTCTAAGACCGGCAAAATTCTTTTCACACACTTCGGCCTTTCGGGACCACTCATCTTAAACAGCGCGAGAGAAGTTAGTGGCCTTTTGAAGGCCGGAGTCGTTACTGCAAAAATAGACGCGTATCCTGACACCGACCTCGGGACACTTGATGAAAAGCTCGTAAAGATTTTTGACCTTAACAAAAACAAAGACCTAAAAAACATTACAAAAGAGTTCATGCCGGAAGGAATGGACGAGACAATCTTCGCACTTATTCCTGAACTTCATCCAAACAAAAAAGTACATAGCGTTTCAAAAGAGAAGAGGAAGTTGATTGTCCAAATGCTAAAAGCGCTCCCTGTTACTGTCACTAATCTCATGGGTTTCGACAGGGCAGTCGTAGCTGACGGTGGCGTTTCGCTCGAAGAAATTGATACTAAAACAATGCGTTCAAAACTGCAGCCGAACCTGTTTGTAACAGGCGACCTCCTAAACATCAATCGCAAGTCAGGTGGTTTCTCACTCCAATTATGTTGGACAACGGGATTTGTAGCGGGGAGTAACGTGCAATAATATTTAGTGACTTGAATTGATAAAGTAATTCCAATAAACCACCCCGCGGAAGAGACCGCAGGGTGGTTTATTTTTAAAAATCCAGGCAACAACATGGGGCAATCAAAGCAATCCTAAAGATAATTTGACAATGCCAATAAAGATTCTAATTGGAGGCATAAACTCGGTATCGGGAATAAACATTAAGTTGCTCGGGCGATTATCCCGGGATACGGAAGCAAAAAAAGAACGAAGGTTTGGCCCACGAGGCATAATTCATAATTTTCTTCGCCTTAACCCATTGATCTAGTACGACTCTAGCGCGTAATACCCGTGGTTACGTCCTGTGTAGATACACGTGTCGTCTTTCAGAACTTTTTTCTCCACAGGGCGTTCTTAGATATATATTGCAGGAAAGATATAATTGACGTAATGGCTGGAGATACAATTAAGACCTCGGATTCTCAAGGGATAAAATGCGGTAGCAATGTCGTCGTGGTTTCGGCCGCCTTGTTTTTTCTCGTAGCTATAAGTCCTCAAGTCAGTTCTTTGTGGACAGGAAGAGAAGATGCAAATGAAAAACAGTCTGCCGCACTCGGAAATATTGTTAATCAGGAAGGGGCGACGCAAGATAAAATGTTGCTGACAATTTGCCACGATTCCAGCGAGACTGAGCAAACAGGTTTCCGTTTCGGCGGACTTAGGTATGGAAGCTATATCCATAATGAACAGACAGAGGGCCGTTACGAAGCCATGCTCGTGTCTTCGCAAGGTTCAATTCTCGAGAGGCGATCATTTAGTCTCTCGCACGATCTTTTTAATGGAAGTATTGCTGATCTAACATCCGACCCCAATGGTTCTTCGGGTGCAAGTATCACTGCTTCAGCGACAGAGTCATGCACTGAAGTTTCATTTGCCAAAAATGATTTCGCTAAAAAAATCGAGGTAGTAACACGACAAGACCAAGCTATAAAATTATTGTCGGTCGATTTAGAACAGGCACTAATGCTACCAACTGAAGCGCCGGCACAAGTGGCTGTAGGTAATCCCACGCCAGATCTCACTCCTCAAACTTTAAACCCCTGCCAAAAAGAAGCCACTTCAAGTGTCCGCACAATTGTTCCGGCGCGCATGGACCTGCGTCTACGGGAGCCAGAGGCCGGCGAGGTTGACCTCTCTCGTGGCAACCTTGAAGTTCCGATTACAATTGAAGTTAACAATAAAGAAGGCAAAAGTAACTACGTAAGGGCAAGACTCGATGACTGGTTGCGTTGGCTTGAGTCTGGCCTTGTCGTGAGCGATTCCGGTACTTGGAGTACTTGTCTTCAAGGTGGGAGTACTTGGCGTTTTCAGCCCCGGATAAGCGATTTTGCTTATAGTCAAAAAAATCCACAAGCGGATGCGCTAATACTTACGTTTAGTGCTCGGGGATTAGATGGGTCAGGCATTGAAGTGGGTCCACGGGTTGCTGTTCCAGTGACAGTATATTTGAAGCCGGCCCTGTTTGCGTTCGCTTCCTCGAGGCCCGTTATGTACGTGCTTAACGAAAAAACTCCGGGGCGCCGCTTACAGCTATCACTTGGAACCATTCGCAAACAAGGTGTCTCCAAACCGATAAGCATAAAGGTTCTGGAAATGACGGGTGGAGTTGGCGCCACGGTGCCTTACACTATATATCCCGGGAATGATTTGCCGGTGACGATTACTATTGTGGATCAGCGGAGTTTGAATGTGACAGGAGGAGGATATATAGTTATTGAGGGCGATAATGGTAACATGAAAGAGCAAACGCGTATCCGCGTAACTCCTTACTCTCAAGAGCAATCTATCTATCTAAGTTCGTTTATAAATCGTGGGAATGGCAAAGACTATTTTAATCTTAGCGGAAAGGCGCCGCTTACAGTTAATTTTGAGGTCACAGAACGAGCGGCTCCGGACTGTTCCGGATACAGTATTAATTTTGGAAATGGACAGGCATCAGAAGCTTCGCAGTTTTGCAGCTCTGGTGGCATTTTGACTTCAGATAGAAAGCAGACCTTTACACATACATATACAAAGCCGGGCACCTACATCTTTCGTTTCTCAGGTAACCGTTCAGCATTCGGGGGCCAGCATCAGGTTTCATCACGCGAAATTGTCGTGAAATAGATATGGATACACACGCAGTCGACCACAGATTAAAAGCAAAAATACATCCGGCACTCTTGTGCTGTATGTTTGTTGCTACCATTCTGCTTTTGTTGGACGCCTCAGATAGAAATGCGTTAGCTGATTTTTCGACAGATGTGCCTCTTATCTCCTATGAATCTAAAGAGCGACAATTGAGCTGGAAACTTCCAAATCAGGGAAACAAGTTGTACTGGTGGGAGATTGAAGTGTATTCAGGTCCGAATCTTGTTTCGGGGCTTACCGGTTGCGGGGACGATTACATCACTCTGGCACCTTGTAAGAAAATAATATATGCTCAAATTATTACACTGCCCAGGGATGTTCAGTTTATAAAGTATTTTAGAGTGCGCGCTTTGGGGCCGCGGAGCGACTCTCCAAGTTCGCCTTGGTCAGCGCTTCAGGAAATCAGCAGTTCAGTAGCTACTCGACCGACACCGTCACTGGAAGCTGAATTCAGAGTCATACCCGAGGGCACACTTGATTCAAGCGAAGATCTGCAAGTTCTCTTGCGCCTTAAGAATCCGAATGATTGGCTGAAAGGGACTACGGTTATGTTCAGCCTCTATCCAGTGGAAAAAAAATCTGACAGCCGAGCTTTTTACGCCGATCCGGAGACGCAGTATAAACTTTTCGTGATTGGTGAGAAAAAAAACAGAAGGATCGCCGCCCGCCTGACTCCTAAGAACCATTCCGGAGCAGTACGTCAATACTACGTTGTTGCGGGTTACTATACTCCCGGCCAATCAAAAGTAACACATATTGGTTATAAACAGATTTCCGTTATGCCTAATGAAAACGAGCCGCCGCCCGGGATCGAGAGATCGTGCCAAATTGACTTTGCTAAGAAACCGACCGCGGAAAAAATTTACTGCTGGGCATTATGGGCGGCTCGGACGCAATTCTCGGTCTGTGATGACCCGGGAACCGAAAGCGGCAGGCTTGGTTGTGCGTTTTCGACTTCCAGGTTGTTAAAATTTGCTGGTTTGCCGGTTGAGGAGGTGTATATGACTTCAGTGTTGTATCAAAAATTGTTGGAACTGGAGGAAAATAATGTAATTAAGCGCGTACGAATGACGGATTCAGTTCCCGGTTGCGTAGTCATTAGCCCCACGAGAGATTATGGCTCTAATATTTATGGCCATATCGGCATTGTCATGCATCCCGAGGGCAGAGTAATTGGTAGCAATAGCTCAAATCTTGGATTTTTCAAGTACAAAAGTCACACTGCGCAATCATGGTTAAAATACTATGGCGATCTCGGTTTGGACACGGAAGTTTTTTGTCCGACTGATAGTATCAAAATCACTACGGGCAATACAACTTCAAGTGGTTCGGGCAAATCGTCCGCAACAGGCGCACCCGCCGTCTCATTAGAAAGCAGTGACAGTATTACTGCGAGCCCTACTCCTGTACGTGAGCCTGATCGCATTAGCCCCCCTGTTTCATCGGACAATAGTGTACTTGCTCAATACAAAAATGACTCAATATTAAGAAGCGGAATGTACGAGGAGGTCTCCGGCATAGACACCATACTTGCCGGCCAGGCGTTTACAGTGAGTGTTTGGGTCGATGGTTACGGTAACCTGTTCGGCGCGGACGGGAGTATAGTCATTAATGTATCTGCATCAACGGTTTCGGTCGGTACCAAGGCCGGTAGTTATTGTGGAGGTCCGTGGAACAATAAAGCTTTTGTCGCTCAAATCCCCAGTGCTTTAAGTAACGGTAAGCGCCACATTGTGTACGTACGCAGTGCCAATGGCGACGAAGCTATTTATGTAAGTACGACAAACTCTTTCAATCAGATAGCCAGCACAAATCGCTCGGGTATCATTCCGACCGGATGTTACGGCGCTTTCTTCGGTAAAACTAAGAACTGGGAAGGTAATTTATCCGGGTCATGGTTTGGCACAATGCAGATGCGTCGTTTGTACGACAAAGCCCTCACGCAAACGCAGATACAAGCACTTTGGAGTGAGCAGAAATTACGTGTAAACACGAACTGAACATTATTTTCAATATCTTATTTTCCTTGCGTAATGCGATTACGTACCATAAAAATTAAAGTTCTATTTGTTCTAGCTCTTTTGCTTGTTTTTATCATCGTTGGAACGGGTATCGGGTGGTTTATGTTGAATGACACTCTCGGGCGACACGTGCCGAATAGTAAAGAATTGCCGAGCGATCGAGCGCTTCCTTATACCCTCGTCAGTCTTGTTGCGATAGATGGAACCAAACTTTCAGGTTGGTATATTAACTCTGGCATGCCCAAGGCAGCAGTGGTAATTATTCCCGGGCTCGAGGAGGAAACAGGAGGAAAAACAGAGCCTTTCGCTCTAAATCTGGCCGAATTTTTATACAAAAATAGGATTGCGAGTTTGCTCCTCGATACGCGTGGTTATGGAGAGAGTGAAGGCGATAAGGTGACGCTAGGTATTCGGGAGTGGCAAGATGCCGTCGCCGCTTATGAATATCTTGTTGACCTACCTGAACTCGCGGGCAAGCCGATAGGCTTTGTTGGAGACTCTATGGGAGCATCCGTTGCTGTCGCGGCCGCCGCACGTAGTGAGAGAGGAGACTTTGTAATTGCTTCAGTGCCCATGCAAAACTATCGTACGGCTTTTCGTACTTGGCTAAAAATGGAAGGTTACCCTGCTTTTTTAAATCCTTTCTTGCGTTCGGGCGCGCTTTTCTATTTAGGCTTTGACTACGGTCGATACGACACTGACACGCTTGTTCGGAAAATAAGCGTGCCCATTCTTCTCATCGGTGCCGAGAAAGACGAGGTTGTCGGAACGGATATAGATACTCTTTTTTTGTACGCAAATGAGCCCAAAAAACTCTGGAAACCGGTAGGGAGCACGCATGTTCTAGTTGACGAAATGGAGAGAGCTTACCACGCGCAGGTGCTCGACTTTATATACGAAGTGCTCGCAATGAACAACAGGTGATATCCACACGCAGAGGGTTTCCCTCTGCGTGTGGATAATCTGTATATTTTTTTGATGAGTGTTTATGGCTGTTTGACTGATACCTTGTGGGGGTATACAATACTCGTAATGAAATCCTTTAAGTCTATATTTACCGCTTTAGTGCTCTTAAGCTTCATCGGCGCGGCCGCGCTCGGTCTTTTTGTTATGCATAATGGGGTAGAAGATCACGTGAATAACTGCGCGATCGCAGCGTCTCAAGGATCTGAATGCGCCGGACAGATTGGCTCAGCGAGTTATGTTGACTTCCATTTTGGCGCTTTCAGGAATTTCACGACTGCCACTTTTGCCGTAAGCGCAATTGTGTTAATTGCATTACTTTCTATAATTATAGCCATTACCGTTTTAAAAAGATTGACTGAAGAAATCCCGATTTATAATTACCTTTTCCACTCTCGTAAATTTGAAGAAAACTCTTTCAGGCCATCGCTTCAGCACAAACTGATTCGTTGGCTCGCGCGTCACGAAAATAGCCCGGCATTTTAGTTAAGTACCCGAACAAAAATTCGTAGGTTATACGAATTTTACGGGTACTTTTTCGTTCCCTTTCGTCACATCGGCGGAATCGGGAATTTTACGTTTACCTTAGTCGTAAGCCAAGCTAAAAATCATCTTAATTAACAATCTATGGAAATACTTGTAGGAACATCGCTCGTAGCCGCCTTTGTGGCGGGAGTCGCCGCGTTGTTCGCGCCGTGCTGTATTACCGTACTTCTGCCGTCATATCTCGGAAATGTTTTCAAAGAGAAATATAAAATCTTTTTTATGACTTTTATATTTTTCCTGGGGATCGCAACTGTTTTCATCCCGATTGGACTTGGGGCATCATTCCTTTCGCAATTCTTCAGTGAATATCACAACTTGATATTCACTGTTGGTGGCATCTTCCTCGTCATTCTCGGCGTCCTTATGTTGTTCGGTAAGAAATTCGTCACTCCGACTTCAGTTCGCGATGGTATGAAGCAGCATGTTTCATCTATCTACGTACTTGGAATCTTTTCGGCCATTGCGACCACTTGCTGCGCGCCGGTTTTAGCTGGGGTACTTACTTTGTCTGTCGCGAGCGGAAGTTTTGTTTGGGGCACATTCTACACTCTTGCCTATGTGCTTGGAATGACTCTTCCTTTATTCATTATCGCGGCTTTCCTCGACAAAACAAATCTCACGGAAAAGTTCACCAATGCGAAAAAAACAGTGGCCATGAAGTTGGGCAGTTTCGAGTGGAGAATTACGATTTCAGAGTTGGTCTCGGGTCTCATATTCTTGCTTATGGGTGGCTATATAACATATCTGGCGTTCGCCAATCAACTTTTCGCTCACTCCGGTTATCAGCTGAGCATGAATCTCTATAATGCGAAATTCATGACGGCAATAAACGGATACGTCAAATTTGTTCCGGAGCCCATCTGGGCGCTCGTGTTTGTCGCTCTTGTCGTGTACATAACGCATACGTTTATCAAGTTGTACAAAAGTAAAAATCAAAACAATGGAAAAGAACAATAATTCACCAATAATCACGGTTGTGGTGGCGGCCGTTGTAATTATCGGTTTTGCCTACTTCATTTCAACGGGTTCGACCAAAAATCCTGCCGAAGATCCTGACCAGTTATCTGCGATGAATAATCACCATGGAGGCTCTGTTGCCGTTCCGAATATAGAAGTTTTGAATTCTCTCGTCGGGGAAATGATGCCAGACATTGAACTCACGGATAAGGACGGCAATAAATTCACGTCGGCTGATTTTAAGGGCAAAAATACAGTGCTTTTCTTTAACGAAGGGCTTATGTGTTATCCGGCTTGTTGGAATCAAATATCGGCATTCGGCAGCGATACTAGGTTTAACAAAGATGATATCCAAGCGATTTCGGTAGTAGTTGATTCCGCAAAAGATTGGCAAACAGCCATTAAAGAGATGCCACAACTCGCGAAAGCCAAAACAATGTTTGACACTGGAGCAAGCGCGTCTAGGAAACTCGGTATGTTGCTCACCGCTTCATCAATGCACAGAGGCCAATTGCCCGGACATACATATATTCTTATCGGCAAGGATGGCAAAGTGAGTTACGTTCTTGATGATCCCAATATGGCGATCGCAAACGACCTTCTTTATTCGAAGATTAAAGAGTTAAAATAAAAAATGGAAAACCAAAATAAACAGCCGACGATGGAGGAGCTTGTGGAAAAAGTAAACAAGCTCAAAGGTACGGGCGAACTTGATCTCTCCATGGAAGAGGATTTGAGTATCGCTGTCATGAATCTCATAAGCCTCGAAGAGCATTTCTTTTTTACTGCGCAAAAGACGGACAAAAACGAGTATTTCGACTTGATGGGCGAGACGAGAGAAATGCGCAAAAAACTGTTGGCGAGAATGATTGATGTACATGAAGGGGAGACGTGGTGCATCGCGAAGCACCTGCTCGCCACAACCATGAGGCTCATGGAAGTTGGTACAAAATTACAGTCCACAGGCAAAAAAGATGAATCCAGAGATACTTTCAAAATGGCATACCAAGTTTATACGCTCTTTTGGGGCCTTAGACTTAAGCTGGTTCAAATCGGAGACTTGAAGGGCTCTGCCCATGATAATCCAGCTTCCGAGAATTCTTCAAATTCGGAGAAGCCAATGACCAAAGAAGATATTATTAGCAAGCTTGTTGATTGTTGTAAAGAGTAAAATGAATAATTACGAACTAAATATCAAAATGCCAGAAGAAACAATGAAAAAAGATTACACTCTTCATCTAAGCATCCTCGCGGCCGCGGTTATTCTAGCGAGCGCCTGGGTGTATACGAAGAATAAAGAGCTCACGAGCCTTTCAAGGAAGTCAACAAGCGAATCAAGTGTTCAATCAATTACCGAAAAAGTTTTACCATCAGAAGGAATAATACTGCCCGTTCGCTTCGGGAACATTGGAGCAGAGCTTGTGAAAGTTGGAGCGATTGATGCGGAAAAATTCACCGCTATCTACGAGGGAAGGGGGGTGCCGATGTCCGGCGAGTATAAAATTCTTCTCTCAGGAAAGAGCGATGGCAACTTGAAGATTACCAAAGAAAATGCAGGGTATCTCCTCAATCTTTTTTGGGCGCTAGGCCTTGCGAACAAAAATCCCATCCTTGATTCCGGAGAGATGACAAACAAGGCATACGGCGGAGCTGGAAATTTTGCCTCGACCGGAGGTTGGATTGTTGCCAAGGGTAATCCAATGGATCATTACAGTAAGCACAAGTTGATTAATCTCACGCAAGAACAACAAAATCTTGTCGAGAAAATATCGAAAGGCATATATCGTCCGTGTTGTGATAACTCGACCCACTTTCCGGACTGTAATCACGGCATGGCGATGCTCGGATTTCTTGAAATGATGGCTTCGCAGGGTGTCAGCGAGCAGGATATGTGGAAAGCCGCGCTTACTCTAAATTCGTTCTGGTTTCCGGATAATTATCTCACCATAGCCACGTACATGGAGAGTAATGGCATAGATTGGACTAGTGTCAGTCCGAAAGAGATGCTCGGTATTAACTATTCAAGCGCTTCTGGGTACAAGAAGATAGCTTCCAAAGTATCTGTTCCGAGCCAGCAGGGAGGTAGTGGTTGCGGAGTGGATGCGAGCGTTCCGGTAGTCCCAAAGAAGCAGCAGAGTGGTTGTGGGGTTTAGACAAATATATGGAAAATTCCTACGGCCTTTGGCCACTTGTCATTATCAATTCACTCGTTATCCTTATATTCGCTTTCAGTTTTGTTAAACCTAAAACTTCTAGAGATTGGCGATCATTCGGTGCATTCGGAGCGTTCATCGTCGCCCTGTTTACCGAAATGTACGGATTTCCGCTTACTATTTATCTTCTATCCGGATGGCTTGCAAATAAGTTGCCCGGAGTGGATTTTCTTTCGCACAATTCAGGACACCTTCTTGAAGATTTCTTCGGTTGGGGCGGTGATCCACATATGGGGCCATTCCACATCGCGAGCTATATTCTCATAGTCTACGGTTTCGTGCTTCTTTCAAGGGCGTGGAAGGTGCTCTACAAAGCACAGAAGGAACATACTCTTGCCAAGGATGGCCCGTACGCAAAAATTCGTCATCCGCAGTATGTCGGTTTCATCATGATCATGTTCGGGTTTCTTCTTCAGTGGCCGACAATCCTTACACTTCTCATGTTCCCGGCATTGGTTTATATGTATATTCGACTTGCGAGGAGAGAAGAGATGGAAGCGAAAAACGAGTTTGGGGAGGCGTGGAATGAATACGCCAAAAAAACTCCATCTTTTATCCCATGATTACAAAAATTATATTCACATTAAAAATCAATATGATATATGAAAATGTCTAAAATTATTATTAAATCGATCGTGTACGGTATTGTCGCCGGCGCAATATTGCTCGGAATATACTTTGGATTGCTCACGTTCATATCGGGTTGGATCTATGCCAAAAGTCAGTTCGCTGACTACTCATACTTTATCGTGAGTCTCGCGTCAGGGTTTGGTATACAGTTTGCTCTCTACACTTATCTCAAAAATATGATAATGAATGGAGATGGAAGCGCTAAAATCTTGGGAGTTACAGGGACCACATCCACTCTCGCCATGGTGTCGTGTTGCACCCATTATCTTGTGAACTTACTGCCCATTCTTGGAGTAACAGGACTTATGACTTTCGTGTCCGCGTACCAGACGCAACTATTTTGGCTGGGATTGTTGTTTAATCTCTCTGGAATTGTGTATATGCTGAAAAAAATTATTGATTTTCGTACTCGAAGAAAGACCGTGCAGACTGATATAGCAGTAACGACAAATTAATATGAAACATTTACATTGCATAATTCCGGCCATCGCGATACTCGGCGTTGTTTATCTTGTCAGTTTGAGTGAACGAACAAAACCTGACAAGGAATACCAACCAGCTCAAGTGGAGATAAATCAAGAAACATATAATCAGTGGGAAACCAAAACCGACAGTCAACTGCCGGTTGAGGTGGCCGTTACTCCTGTTGAATTCGGAAAAGAGGCAAAGATGTGGAAGTTTAATGTGGCCTTCACTACACACTCTGGAAGCCTTGATGACGATCCTACGCAGGTGGTTGTAATGACTGGCGATAAGGGCGATACTTATAGGGCAATTTCATGGGATGGCCCCGGACCAGGAGGTCACCACAGGGAAGGAATACTATCATTCAATTCGATTACACCAATTACAAAATACGTAGATGTTAAGGTGAATGGTGTTGGGGACATCGAAGAGCGTAGTTTTAGATGGAACCTAAGTCAATAAATTAACAAAAGTCGAAAAATTATCAATTAAAAACAAAAAAATGTTCAACATATTTAAAGAAAAGTGTCCGGTTTGTAGCATGGTGTTAGAGAAAGGCAAAACTTATCCTGAAGCTCGTGGTAAGAGGTTTTGTTCGGAAAAGTGTAAAAACGAGTACTCAAACAAGGCAAATCAGACGCCACCGGTACAATCTAAGGGTGGTTGCTGTCACTAGGTCAGTTAATTCAACAAATATGAAATTATCAAAAGTCATGCATATCGTAAGTATTTTACTCTCAGTTTTCGGAGCGGTCCTGCTCGTAGGCGCTTGGATAGCAGGTGCGAGTGGAACATTTATTGGGCTGTCGCAGGCGCATCTCTATAATGATGCCATAGCGATAGAGTTAATCGCTATCGCGGCCAGTGTATGTGTCTTGGCGCGTATGCAGATGGAAAAGGATAATCCTGGGAAACTCAACATAATTTAGCGTTTGAAGAACATTATTGGGGAGATTGACAATACCCCCATAGGGTATATAATACGCGTAGCGATTTCCTCGCGGCTCTGCCGCGATGACCTTGGAGGAAGGTTTGGAAACCCTCGGTTTCCAAGTAGAATAGAGGGATGCCCGTCAAGAAAACATGGCACAATGCGTACGATACCCACTACCACAT
>JACRKE010000015.1 GCA_016215335.1 Candidatus Vogelbacteria bacterium
ATTTGTGTTAGTGTAAACCGATTCTCGTTTCTTTCGTGTGTTGTGTGTGATGTGACGATTCAAAAACTCAGACGGCTGAGAGATTTTAGTGATGGCCGCAAAACCGACGGAAAATTAGTTTCGTAATTCACAGCACGGAGGGTTAGACAAGGTGCTACTACTGAAGGTTAAACGGATGACTACCTCCAAACGTCATCCACCCACCAAAGAAGAAGTCCATCTCCTTAAAAAACAAAAAGGAAGGACGTCTTTTTTGTTTTTCTCCTGTCACCAATCTCAATATCTGGTGTTTTTTCAAATTAACACTATACTTACGATCGTATCTAAGTTGTTAATTATAGTACTAACGCCATTTGCTTATGTCTCGAGGACTCGGCTATACACAAAAGAAGGTATTGTTACTGCTTGCAGGCGGTCTTACGCTCGGACTCACTCGTTCACCGAAACAGTATTTTCGCCTCGTCGGAGGTATTGGCAAAGAGTGGGATGAGCTAACCAGTCGGCAACTCCACGACGCCGTGTACGGACTCTACGAATCCGAATTACTGACCGAAATTGAGAATTCTGATGGCACCATTACGATGGCACTTTCGGAAAAAGGAAAGAAAACAGTAGTTGCGTATGATCCGGAGCACATTCGAATACCCTGGCTGGATACATGGAAAGGCAAATGGTATGTGGTGCTTTTTGATATTCCAGAAAAAAAACGTCAAGGTCGAGATGCTCTTCGAGAAACACTCACCGATATCGGATTTTATGAATATCAGAAGTCCGTCTTTGTGTATCCTCACGATTGTCGTCGCGAGATTAAGTTTCTTATTGAGCATTATGAAATAGCGCGATTCGTTCGTCTTATGATTGCAGACAGTATGGATAATGAGTTTGCGCTCCGTAAACATTTTAAGCTATAGCGACTCCTGTGACTTTATATAGGACAACAGTATGCTCGTTGGCTTTTACAATCAACAACTTATCTACGATCGTAGATAAGTTGTTGATTGTAAGTTTGGTGATTTTCAGTTACAATTCATTTATATTGAAACCATTTTATGTTGCAATCAAAATTGTTCACAAGGCCTCGCAAAGAGGCACCTAGGGATGAGGTTTCAAAGAATGCCGCCTTGCTAGTACGAGCAGGTTTTATAGATAAACTACACGCCGGTGTCTATACCTACCTGCCGCTTGGTCTCATGGTGCTTAAAAAAGTGGAAAATATCATTCGGGAAGAGATGAACTCAGTGGGCGGACAGGAAATATACATGCCGTCACTTCAGCCAAAAGAGAATTGGGTCAAGACCGGTAGATGGGATACGCTTGACGTTCTCTATAAGGTCACAGATCAAAGCGGAAGAGAGATGGCGCTCGGGCCGACCCACGAAGAGATCGTTGCCCCGCTCGCAAAACTCTTCGTAACTTCCTACAAGGATTTGCCTTTTTCCTGTTACCAATTCCAAAATAAATTCAGAATGGAGCTAAGAGCCAAATCAGGCATCTTACGCACTCGAGAATTCATAATGAAGGACATGTACTCCTTCCATAGAGATGAGAAAGATTTGAAAGAGTTTTACGAAAAAATGAAAGTTGTGTATGCGCGTGTCTTCGAGCGAATAGGTATTGGTTCACAGACACACCTCACTTATGCCTCTGGTGGTAGTTTCTCTCAATTTTCTCATGAATTTCAGACAGTCACGGTAGCCGGCGAGGATATCGTATACATTTGCGGTAAATGTGGCACAGCAGTAAACGATGAGATAATAGGTATTCAAACCACATGTCCAAATTGTGGTGAGAGCAAGCTTAAAAGCGAAAAATCTATAGAAGTCGGCAATATATTTGAACTCAAAACAAAATTCTCAGAGCCATTTGATCTTATATATACTGACGAAAATGGAGAAAAACATCCTGTTCATATGGGTTGTTACGGCATAGGGCCAGCTCGCGCCATGGGTGCGGTCGTGGAAGTATATGGCAATGAAAATGGGATGATCTGGCCGGAAAGTATTTCTCCATTTAGGATTCACCTGATTTCAATTCTTGGATCTGCTGATAGTGGCGCGGAAGTAAGAGCGGTAGCGGAAGACATTTACAGGGAGTTGGAAAAGAAAGGGATTTCTGTTCTTTATGACGACAGAGATCTTCGAGCGGGAGAGAAATTCGCAGATGCCGATCTTATTGGGATTCCCCACAGAATAATAGTTAGTGAAAAGTTGGTCAAAGCAAGTCAGTATGAATATAAAGACAGATCTGCAGATTTAGAGAAAAATGTTTCAAAGTCAGAATTGCTTGCATTGTTTTAAAATAACATGTCCGAATGGCTAAGAAAATTAGAAACAGAATAAGCAAGGCTTTTTCCAACGACATTGGAATAGACTTGGGTACTGCGAACAGCCTAGTAATGGTTGTCGGACATGGAATTATAATTAATGAACCATCTGTAGTCGCCTTAAATCAAAAGACCGGACGCGTAGTCGCCATTGGCAACGATGCGAGACAGATGATAGGCAGGACTCCGCAACATATTACAGCTATCCGACCGTTAGTAAACGGAGTTATTTCAGACTTCGAAGTTACTGAGGAAATGGTGCGGTACTTTATTCGAAAAACTCAGGAAATGTTTCCACGCAAGCTCATGCGTCCCAGAGTCGTAATAGGCGTGCCATCAAATATTACAAATGTTGAAAGGCGGGCCGTAAAAGATGCCGCCATAAATGCTGGTGCGCGAGAGGTTCATATCATTGAGGAGCCAATGGCAGCAGCTCTCGGTATTCGTCTTCCTGTGCATGAGCCGATAGGTAGCATGATAGTGGACATTGGTGGTGGAACAACTGACATCGCGGTGATGTCGCTTGGCGGAGTTGTACGCTCTAGAAATCTTCATGTCGCAGGGGATCAGCTAAATCAGGATATCATTACCTATATCCGAGAGGAGTTTAAGATTCTCCTGGGTGAAAAGACAGCGGAAGATCTAAAGATCGCAATCGCATCAGCATTTGAATTGGATGCTCCCATGGAAGCTGCAATTCGTGGGCGTGATCTGGTCACTGGTCTACCGAGAGAAGTTATAGTAACTGATTCAGATGTGAGAGAAGCAATAGCTACGTCGATCACCAGTCTGGTGGATGCCATAAAAGAAGTATTGGAACAGACACCGCCAGAACTCATATCAGACATTATGCATCGTGGTATTGTTCTTGCGGGAGGAGGCTCGCTTCTGCACGGCTTACAGAAGCGTCTACAAAATGATTTAAAAATTCCGATTTATGTTTCAGAGGATCCGCTCACCGCCGTTGTTCGAGGTGCCGGTATAGTTTTGGAAGACATAGAGTTTTATAAAGACCTACTTATTGATAGCGATAATGAGCTACCACCACAATAGAACTTTAAGTACAAAAGTTATCGCGTTGATTGCAGTCCTGGTTTTAGTTTCCGCTTTATTCATGGGATTCAGATCAATTTTGAGCGGTGCTGTGACCTCAACCGCTAGGCCATTCTGGCTTGTATATGATGCCGTGTCTGAATTTATATCCGTACCTTTTACTTTGTTTAAAACAAAGCTATCACTTGAGCGAGAAATAGAGTCTCTCAAACAACGAGTATTGATTGCCGAGGATAGAGAAACTCTCGCAAGGTCAATACAAATTGAAAACATTGAGCTTAAGAAAATGGCGGGCAGAAATGATATTCAGAGGAACACCTTTACTCCAGTCGTTACTCCTCCATTTGCCGCTTCTCGTAAACCAATGCTTGCCGTTGTGATTTCAAGGCCGGGGATATCGCTTTACGATACACTTGTTGTTGACCGAGGAGAGAATCATGGAGTTAATTCCGGCGATGTTGTCTTGTCTGCCGGTGGTACACTGCTCGGACAAATAGACGCAGTATACGCAAATAGTTCACTCGTGGTACTCATGTCTTATCCTGGCAGAAAGATTCCGGTTCTTATAGGTATTAACAGATTATTTGCAACAGCTACCGGCGTTGGAGGGGGAGTATTTACTCTCTACCTACCTGAAAGCAGTAATGTGAAAGTGGGAGATAGTGTTGAGACGGTTCATAATGAGCCGTGGGTCATAGGTGAGGTAGGCAGAGTAGATATGTCGGAGAATGAAGCGATGAAGACTGTCCGCATTAAAAGTTCAGTTAATTTTCAGCAAATGAAATGGGTGGTAATTATTGAAGATAAATTATGACTATAAGGAGCGAAGTAGTGAATAAGGAAAGAATCATCGTTGATATAATTATAGTTGTATCAATATTCGTTTTTCCCTGGTGGTTTGCCGCTCTGATTTCAGTTTTTGCGGCAATTTTCTTAAAAAACTTTCTGGATATTATAGTAATGGCCGTTGTATACGATCTTTTGTACGCTTCATCACTTGGAATATTTGGTGGTCTACAATTTCCAACTACCATTGCGGCTTCCATTGTCTACATTGCGCTTTCAGTCCTAAAAAAATATACTCTGATTGATGTCGAGTAGGAGAGTAAAAAACGGCGAGATTGATCCGGATGATATTCTTTTGGATGCAAGAAATCTGCCTTCATTTGACCTGAATCAATTCGAGGGTCAGATAGAAAAACCAATCTCTAAGAGTTCTTCAATATCTCTAGGGATTTTTTGTATTTTCGTGATTTTGCTAATCCTCACCAGGACTGGATACTTGCAGATTTTAAAAGGCGACGAGTTTCGTGAAAGGAGCCAAAACAATTCTCTTCATTATATTTCTGAGTATGCTCCGCGTGGAAACATATACGATAGAAACGGCGTCAGACTGGCATGGAGCGATAATGGAAGAAAATACATTTCACTAGAGGGTCTTGGTCATATTCTTGGCTACGTTGGTTATCCGAGAGAAAATGAATTGCTTACTGATAAGTATGAGCCAAAGGAAATGGTCGGAATAGATGGAGTAGAGTACGCATACAATGAAATTCTTGAAGGAATAAAGGGCAAAAAATATATAGAAACAGATGCGCTCGGCAAGATATTGACCGAAGCAGTTCACATAACTCCAGAACAAGGTAAGGATTTGAATCTTTCAATAGACAGTCGTTTGCAAAATGAATTGTACAAAAGTATTAGCGTGATCGCTAACGAGAGAAATTTCACGGGAGGTGCTGGAATATTAATGGACATTAACACCGGCGAAATAATAGCTCTGACCAGCTATCCGGAATACGAACCCAAAGAGCTTAGTCCGGGAAGTGAGCCGCGCTTGAAATTATCAGAATACTTCAACGATAAACGACTGCCATTTCTGAACAGGGCTGTCAATGGATTATATACCCCGGGCTCTGTTGTAAAGCCTATTATCGCCTTAGGTGCTCTTGAAGAAAAAATAATAAGCCCCACAAAGCGCCTGCTTAGCTCAGGCGAGTTGCGTTTGCCAAATCCTTATAATCCCGGTGAAGATTCTGTGTTTAAGGATTGGAAAGCGCACGGCTTGGTAGATATGCGTAATGCAATATCGGTATCTTCCGATGAGTATTTTTACATTGTTGGAGGTGGCTACAAAACACAATCCGGACTTGGCATAGCAAATATTGAAAAGTACAGTCGCATGTTTGGACTAGCAGAAAAAACAGGAATATCTCTAAAAAATGAACCAGAAGGCACCATTCCTTCGCCCGAATGGAAAGCCAAACATTTTGATGGTGAGCCGTGGCGCATTGGGGACACATATCACACTGCTATCGGGCAATATGGTTATCAGATCACACCGCTTCAAATGGTTCGCGCCACTGCTGCAATTGCGAATTACGGAAAGCTTCTCTATCCGCAATTGGTTCATCCCTCATCTACTGAACCCCAGATTGAAAGGAGTATTAATATTAGTTCGGATAAATTTAATATAGTGCATGATGGGATGAGGCTATCAGCCACTATTGGAACAGGTACTGGCTTGAATGCTTCATATGTTGAATTTGCCGTGAAAACTGGTACTGCCGAACTTGGGGTAAGTAAGGCTTATGTTAATTCTTGGGTGACCGGTTTTTTCCCTTACAAAAAACCAAAGTACGCATTTGTTGTAGTGATGGAACATGGCAAACGGACCAATACAATAGGGGCCACAGCAGTAGCTAGGAGATTTTTTGATTCTATAAACCAGATCGCGCCCGAGTACTTTGATTGAGAAAATTATTGAATGATATTTTCCGGTTAAGTCAAAAAGTTGTCCACGACAGAGGGGCTTTACTTAGACTTAAAAAACGAGTATCATACTCGCACTATGACACAACAACATGACTATTTAAGTGCTGAAAAGTACAAAGAACTTGAAAAGGAGCTGGAATACTTAAAGACCGAGGGAAGACTTGATGTTGCCGGAAGACTAGAGTATGCCAAGTCTCTCGGAGATCTATCTGAAAATGCCGAGTATGGAGAAGCGAGGGAGGCTTTCAATAATCTTGAGTTGAGAATTTCAGACATAGAAAATTTATTGAAGACAGCGACAATAGTAAAAGCGCACCACAGCGTAAGAGTTGAAATAGGTTCAAAAGTTCTAGTCGAGAGAGAAGGCGCGGAAGCAAAATGGTACTCGGTTGTTGGATCGAGAGACGCTGACGTTTTGAAAAATAAGATATCTAATGAGTCGCCAATGGGAGCCGCCATGCTCGGCAAAAAGAAAGGAGATAATTTTGTGGTTAAAACACCGCGCGGTTCAACTACATTTACGATCAAGGACCTCGAATAAGACTCGTCTTTTTCGTTGCTTAAACTATCTGCCTAATGCTATAGTAATTTAATGGCGTTTGAAGATTTGCGGGAAGATAGACTCACAAAATTGGAGCTTTTAAAGAAAGCGGGTGTTGATCCGTATCCGGCGGTTTCTAATCGCGATACAAGCGTCCACGATGCGCTTTCATATTTTGAGAATCTTACTTCTCATACAGCTATATATACACTTGCTGGCAGGGTAATGTCCACAAGATTTCATGGCGGAGTTGCGTTTGCGGATATATTTGACGGATCAACTTCAGCCACAATTCAGATTGTCTTAAAAAAAGACGAAATTGGAGAAAATAATTTTAATCTCTTCGAATCGACTATTGACCGAGGTGATTTCGCTGAATTTGCAGGGCTACTTTTTATTACCAACAGGGGACAGAACTCTCTGGCAGCAAAGAATTGGAGAATGCTGACTAAGTCCATAAGACCGCTTCCCGACAGTTGGTCTGGGCTTGTTGATCAGGAAGAGAAACTTAGAAAGAGGTACCTCGATATACTTATGAATCCGGAAGTCAGGGAGATGGTCTTGAAGCGGGCCAGGTTCTGGAATTCGATGCGGTCTTTTCTTGTCTCTAAGGATTTCATTGAAGTTGAGACGCCTATTTTCGAAACAACACCTGGAGGCGCTGACGCAGAACCATTTACGACGCATCACAATGCCATGAACATGGATGTGTATCTTAGAATTTCACAAGGCGAGCTTTGGCAGAAGAGGCTTATGGTGGCGGGACTTCCAAAAACATTTGAAATCGGTCGTCAATTCAGAAATGAGGGCATGAGTGCTGAGCATGCTCAAGAGTATACTCAAATGGAATTTTACTGGGGCTACGCGGATTACAAAAAAGGCATGGAGCTCGTGAAAGAGATGGTTCGTTATATTGCTATGGAAACTTTTGGCACACTTAAGTTTAGAATGCGAGATTTTGATGTTGACCTAGGAGACGAATGGCAGACATACGACTATGCGGCGCTTATAAAAGAAAAGACCGGAATTGATATAGATAATGCAGGACTTACGGAAATAGAATCGAAACTCCAAGAGCTTGGTGTTCGCTATGACAAGAAAGGCTTTAATGTAACAAGAGCAATTGATAATCTCTGGAAATACTGCAGGAAATCAATTGGAGGCCCAGGGTTTCTCATAAATGTTCCGGTGACCATGGAACCATTGGCCAAAAGAGATGAAAAGGATCCTTCCAAGGTTCAGAGATTTCAATTCATAATCGCAGGTTCAGAAATGGGTAAGGGGTATAGTGAATTGAATGATCCCATAGATCAGGCTGAAAGATTTGGTGCACAGCAAGAGATGCGAGACACAGGAGACAAGGAAGCGCAGTTTGCCGATATGGATTTCGTTGAGGCTCTCGAATACGGCATGCCACCTACCTGTGGATTTGGAATTTCCGAAAGATTTTTCTCGTTCATGCTCGGTAAATCAATTCATGAAGGCCAAATTTTTCCCCTTATGAAGCCACGGAATTAGGTTTTAGATAGTGTGAAATGTAACGAAATAAATTAGCGGCCGCGGGGTAATCCCCGCGGCCGCTTCAATACCTAGTAGTCGCTACCCGTTACCGCAACCTTTCTCGGAGTTCTGTCGTCGCTTCCTTCTGATTGCAAGAGCGAGAGCTGCGCGGAGGTCATACTGCGAAGTGATGTTCAGGCAGTCGAGAATTGTTCCCGGATCCGCGCGCAGACTATTCGCAATTTCCTGCGGCTTGACTGCAATTGCCGCCTTGAGTGCATTACGCTCCTCGACAAGTGCGTCAATAGTTAACATCATGTTCGCAAGATCGAGCTCCTTTGCAGATGCAAGTCTCACCTTGTCCATGAAAATTTCCATGGCGTCGAATAGCGAGCTCGGTTTATCCTCGCTTGAGACACTCGATTGATACTGGACTACTGCGGCTCGAAGCATCTCCATGATCTTTCCGACTGCCTCGATATTGCCTTCAGAAGGCGATCCTGAGGCCTTCTCGGCAATCATACGCGCCCCTTTCGTGAGTGTGGTCAGGAGCGCGAACTCTGCACTTCTGAGCTGTCTAATGGGTGGTGCGACCCTGCCGTTCTTGTTAGCCTCATTCACTTCAGGACCTCCTTGGTCATTAGAATCCCAGGTACTCGGTAGTTTTAACTTCTGCATGTACAATACAATATTTGCACTAAAAATGCAAGTTTTAGTTTTAGAGCCCGCATTCCCATTTTGAACTAACGGAGTCCATGCCTTTTCGGAAACTTGGGAGGGCGAAGGCTCGAGCGCGAGGGATTTTTTAGCAAAAAAAATCCGTATTCAGGAAAAAGCATGGGCGTAGCTAACTTATCCACTTTGCACCTTTCCTTAAGGTGGAATAGAATGGAAGCAAGTGGTATGAAGTGGTAAGGCCAAGCACGAGTCGCGTGCGCGGCACTGTTCGATAACTGAAGGCCTATATGCTCATCGGTGAATATCACCACACAATAGACGACAAGAAGCGAATGTCGCTTCCGTCAAAGTTCCGAAAGGAGATGGGTACGAAGGTTGTGGCTACGTGCGGTTTGGATAAGTGTTTATTCCTTTACACCGATGCGGAGTGGAGAGTGGTCGCCGAAAAACTTTCGGCCCTGTCCATGGGAGCGGCGGAACAGAGGAAATTTAGTCGCTTCATGCTCGCCGGTGCGCACGAACTGGAAATAGATGCGCTCGGCAGAATTTTGCTACCAGACTTTTTGAAAGAGTTCGCTGGCCTAAAGGAGTCTGTAGTGATTGCTGGAGTGTACACGCGAGTCGAGATTTGGGACAAAGATGCGTGGGATAAGAGTAAGTGTGAGGTTTCCGATAAAGTCGACAGTGTGGCGCAGAAATTAGGAGAGGAAGGGTTTATTTAATATAGATTGTAGGGTATAGGGCGTAGGGCATAGGGCATAGGGAAGAAAAATACAGAAAGACCATGACAACAGTCCATATCCCAGTTCTTTTAAAAGAGGTAATTGAAGGACTTCGCCTACGTAAAGGCGATATTGTCGTCGATGGTACGCTAAACGCCGGTGGCCACTCCAAAAAAATTTTAGAAGCAATCGAAAAAGAGGGGACGCTTGTAGGCATTGATGCAGATCCGGAGGCTATAAAGCGAGCAGAGGAAAGATTAGGGCATTTCCAAACTCGTGTTTATTACGTTAATGACAATTTTCGCAATCTGGGAAGTATTCTGGATAGCCTGAAAATAGACAAGGTGAATGCGGTACTCCTTGATCTCGGCATGAGTTCAGATCAATTAGAGTCTGGGCGGGGGTTTTCTTTTCAGAAGGATGAACCGCTCATTATGACTTTTGGAGATTCGTCCAGATTTAGTGCAAAAGAGATAGTGAATAATTGGTCGGAAGAAAGTATTGCTGATGTTATTTGGGGATACGGAGGTGAGAGATACGCAAGACGCATAGCTCATGAATTAGTAAGTGCACGCGAGAATAGAGAGGTGAAAACCTCGGGAGAATTAGTAGAGATAGTAAGGCGAGCATTACCCAAAAGAGCATTAAACAAGAAGATTCACTTTGCGACCAAAACATTCCAGGCGCTCCGTATTACAGCAAATGATGAGCTTGGAGCGCTTCGGGACGTTCTCCCGCAAATAGTACAAAGATTAATGGCGGGAGGAAGAGTCGCGGCCATAACATTTCATAGTTTGGAAGACAGAATCGTCAAGCAATTTTTTAAGGAAGAGGTAAGGGCGGGAAGAATGATTTTAGTAAATAGAAAGCCGATTTATCCTAGCCCTGAAGAAGTAAAAGAAAACGCTAGATCGAGAAGTGCTAAATTGAGAATAGCAGAGAAAATTTGAGGTATGAAATACGCAAAAACATTGAGACTAAAGCTGATTGAAATATCGCATGAAGATTGCAGGAGAGTGATACTTATTTCGGTTGCGTTTGCGGTTATTATGCTTGTCTCATATGGATATCTAGTCGCCGCTACGGTTTCGAATATGGTGGCGTATAATGATGCGAAGAGCAATATATCAGAAATTAGTTCCGAACTAAGCGGACTTGAATTAAAATACACCTCACTCTCAAAGTCACTTACTGAAGAAAGAGCTCTTGAAAATGGTCTTGTAATAAATACAAACACTCATTTTATAGTCCTTGGTCCAGATGCGAAGTCATCCTTGGCAGATGCTTCTACTGTTGTAAGATAGTAGAGTGTTCAGTACGGGGTCTGTCGAATAGAATGGCTTATAATTCACGGAACAGATTGAAGGGACTTTCGATTATCATAGTATTAGTTTCTTTGGCCTGTCTAATTCAACTTTTTCTTCTGCAGGTTGTACGAGGTGAAAGCTTCAAGGATGAAGCGGATCGACAGTACATCTATTCTGCAAAGGACGATTTTTCCAGAGGCTCCATATTTTTCTCTGATAAGGATGGTAAAACTACAGCCGCAGCTACTTTGCGGCCATCGTTTACCTTGGCCATAAACCCTCAAAAAATCAAAGATCCAGAAAAGGTCTTCGGAGAACTTTCATTGATAATAGACCTGGACAAGACTAAATTTATAGATCAAGCCACCAAAAAAAATGATACATATGAGGTCATAGCGAATGATATAGACAAAACAAAAGCAGATACTGTAAGCAAGGCAAAAATTACGGGCGTGTCAATTTATAAGCAAAAAAAACGTTTTTACCCGGGTGGTCAGGTTGCATCTCATGTTATTGGATTTGTTGGATGGGGCCTCACGGGTGGCAAACAAGTGTTCGGAGGTAGATACGGGCTTGAAAAATTTTATGAGGATATCTTAGCGCGAGATTCGAACCGTCTTTACGTGAACTTTTTTGCACAAGTTTTTGCAGGCCTGTCTTCATTAACGCAAAAAGAAAATTCAATTGAAGCCGACGTGGTTTTAACAATCGAGCCATCTGTACAGACAGAACTTGAAAACGAACTTCGCAAAGTGGAAGAAAAGTGGGAACCCGAAAGTACCGGAGGTATTGTAATGGACCCAAATACCGGAGAGATCATGGCTATGGCCGCTACTCCGAGTTTTGATCCTAATAGCTTTAATAAGGTAGACAACATTCTTAATTTCAATAATCCTCTAGTAGAAAACGTCTACGAGATGGGATCTATAATGAAGCCTCTCACTATGGCCGCAGCTCTTGATGCCAATACCATCACACCGGATACAACATATGTTGACAACGGAAATGTAAAAGTAGGCATAGCCACTATATCGAATTACGACGGACGCGGGCGCGGTAAAGTAAACATGCAGGAAGTGCTTAATCAGTCACTAAACACTGGTATGGTTTTTGTGATGCAGACAATGGGTGTTCAAAAGTTTACAGAGTATATGAAAAACTATCGACTTGCAGAAAAAAGCGGAATTGATCTGCCGAATGAAGTCAACAATCTCGTTGCAAATCTTGATAGTCCAAGAGAAGTTGAACACGCGACCGCAGCTTTCGGACAGGGCATAGCGGTGACCCCAATAGCCACTATTCGCGCGCTTGCCGCCTTGGGTAATGGGGGATACTTGGTGAAGCCTCACGTAACTAAAGAGGTGAGATACTCTGAAGGGATAGTTGATGTAACCAAATTCGAAAAAGGCAAACGGATTCTTAAAGCTGAAACATCAAAGAAGATTACTGAGATGCTTGTAACCGTGGTAGATAAGGCGCTTGTTAATGGCAAGGCAAAAATGGAAAACTATACCATTGCCGCTAAAACAGGTACGGCACAGATGTCCAATCCTTCTGGAGGATATTATGACGATAGGTACATGCATACATTTTTCGGATATTTTCCTGCCTACAATCCACGCTTCATTATCGTTCTTTACAGTGTAAACCCGAAGGGCGCTCAATACGCCTCTGTCACAATGACTGAACCGTTTATGAATATGGCCAAATTTTTGCTAAACTATTATCAAATTCCCAACGATAGGTGATTCCGACAAACTCTCTATCGTGTCTTTGCGAGGTAATCTGAAGCAACCCAGGAACATCTACAAATCGTAATTTACACAAACATGAAACTCCTTAAGAAAATTATCGCAGACTTACTAGAGTTCGAGGCGCGTCTCGTTCTAAAAAAATATCACCCTAAAATTGTCGGTGTGACAGGAAACGTCGGCAAAACATCCACAAAAGAGGCGATAGCCTCGGTACTTAGAAACATAGGCACGGTGCGTGCCAGCGAAAAAAGTTACAACAGCGAGTTTGGTCTACCTCTTACAATTCTTGACTGCAAAACAGGTTGGAAAAACCCTTTTCGCTGGCTTGCGAACCTGCTTGAAGGTTTGAGTCTCATATTTTTTCCTCATCATTATCCCGAATGGCTTGTGCTTGAAATTGGTGCTGACAAACCCGGAGACATAAAGAAAGTTGCAAAGTGGTTACAGCTTAACGTTGCAGTAATTACGAGGATCGGTGAGATGCCCGTGCACGTAGAATTTTTCAAAGACGCTGAAGCGCTTGCAGCCGAGAAATCACAGATAATCTATGCGCTCACTGTCGGTGGCGATTTAGTTTTGAACGGGGACGACTCGATTGTAAGCGATATGAAATCGATGACTCCCCTCAAGGCCACGAGCTATGGATTTAAGGATGGATCAGTCGTTAGGGCTTCAAACAATCATATGGTTTATGAGACAGTGAACGGCCTGAAAACTCCGATGGGAGTGACGTTCAAAGTGGATTACGATGGCAAAAGCTTTCCGATTCACTTGAACAACTTTTTTGGCTCAAAAAATATTTACAGCGCACTCGCTGCGATTGCCGTAGGAGTTACCCAAAACATAAACATTATCTCCATTATAGAGTCCATAGGTAAACTTAGGAATCCCCCAGGTCGCCTGCATCTACTCCCCGGAATTAAGAATACCATTATAGTTGACGACACATACAACGCATCACCAACTGCCACAAAGCTTGCGCTCGAGTCACTACATGAAGCCGAGGTGGATGGTAGAAAAATTGCTGCACTTGGAGACATGCTTGAACTTGGTAAACTTACAGTGGAAGCACACGAGGAAATAGGCAGAGTAGCCGCTAAAAGTTGCGACATCCTTTTCGCGGTGGGTCCTCGTGCGAAACTAATCTACGATGCGGCTCTTGGAGCTGGAATGTCTGAAGACAAAGTTAAGCATTTTGATGACTCGGTAACGGCCGGCAGGGGACTCGATAAGATTGTAGAGAAAGGGGACATAATACTTGTCAAAGGTTCCCAAAGAGTGAGAATGGAAAAGTGTGTCGAAGAGATCATGGCCGAACCGGAGAGGAAAAAAGATCTGCTTGTGAGACAAGACCCTGAATGGATGGTTAGATGAGGATGTTTGATTCATGGGGGTAAAAATGTTTTAATTCCTAAACGGCCTTATCGTCTAATGGTTAGGACATCACCCTCTCACGGTGGGAATCGGGGTTCGAATCCCCGTAAGGTCACAAAGCCGTCAAACTTGCAAATATGCATGTTTTTGGTAATATATACGCACTATGCAATATGCGGTAATAAAGACGGGGGGCAAGCAGTACGTGGTTAAACAGGGCGATTTGATATTGGTTGAGAAGCTTTCAGGATCAGAAGAGATGAAGGCTGGCGACACTGTTGAATTCAGAGAGGTGCTTTTGTCATTCGATGGGGAAGAGGCCAAATTCGGAACCCCGAATGTTGACGGCTCAAAGGTGAAGGCTACATTTGTGAAAAACGGTCGCGGTAAGAAAATTGTCGGACTTAAATACAAAGCGAAATCGAGGTACACAAGACGCTTCGGTCACAGACAGCTAAATTCTAAGGTAAAAATTGAATCTATAGCATAAATCAAAAGCGCCTCGTATGGGGCGCTTTTGATTTATGTTCTATTCTTTAGTGCGCTTGTTATTGTACTTGTATCTGAATACTCAAGCTCGGTGCCTGTGGACATTCCGCGTCCGAGCTTGGATATCTTTATATTCTTTTGGACGTACACATTTTTAAGCAGGTTTTCGAAATATTCTGTGGTGTGATCGCCTTCAGTGTTTGCAGGCATGGCTATTATAATTTCACTTATTTTTGATTCACCGTTCACCGGCTCCAATCTCTTGAGTAACTCTTTTTCTCGAATACTTTGATCAGGTGAGTTTTCTGTGAGTGGAATAAGTCCACCAAGCACAAAGTATAGCCCATCGTAGGCATGTGATTTTTCTACAGAGTCTATGTCTGTATCTTTTGCCACCACCATAAGCATCTCCTTGGTTCTATTGTTTGAACGACAAAGCTCACACAGCTCATCATAGTTCTCGATGGGTGGATAGTATCTAAAGCATTTTGAACATCGGTTTATCTCTTTCTTTAACCTCAATATATTTTGAGAAAGTGTTCCCAGGTATGCCGAATCCTGCTGGAGTAGGTGATATACAAAGCGTTTGGCCTGTCTCGGACCAATGCCCGGGAATTTACTAAAGTTTTCGGCAAGTCGGTCAATTATTGAAGTCATACCGTAAGACTAACGCAAAATTTAAAATGCGCCAAATTCAGATTCGGAGTGCGTGGTGTCAATATTTGTGAAGCTCACGTGCTTTTCATCGAAGAACAGCTCGCATTCGCCCACCGGGCCATTTCTGTGTTTGGCGATAATTATCTTTGCTACGTTCGGTCTGGCCACCGACTTATCATATTTATCTTCACGATGAATGAACATAACAACATCAGCGTCCTGTTCTATAGACCCAGAGTCGCGAAGGTCAGATAGACGAGGTTCTCCTCCGCGCGCCTCAACTGCACGATTTAGTTGTGAAAGAGCAAGAACCGGCACGTCTAGATCACGGGCAAGACCCTTAAGTGATCGTGACAGGTCTGTAACTTGATGCACCATTGAATCGTATTGGCGCGCCGTCACCATAAGTTGCAGATAGTCCACTACAATCAAATCAAGTCCTTTTTCCGCCTTTAGGCGACGAGCCGCGCTTTTCATTCTTGTTATTGTATTTGATGACTCGTCGTCAATGTAGATTGGAGCCTTATTCAAAACTCCCATTGCATTTTGAAGTCTATTGAACTCTTCGTCATTCGCAAGTCGTCCGGTACGCAACTTCCACGAGTCCACGTGTGCTTCTGTCGCAAGCATACGGTCAGTCAGTTGGGCCGCGCTCATTTCAAGTGAGAAGATCATAACCGAAGCATTGTGTCTGCACGCAGCCTGACGCGAAATATCGAGCGCGAGGGAAGTCTTTCCCATTGAAGGACGCGCGGCAAGAATGATCAGGTCTGATTTTTGCAGACCCGCAAGCTTCATGTCTATATCATTAAATCCCGTGGGAACACCGCGCAGTTCCGCTTTGGAATTTTGAAGCTTGTCGAGTCTCTCCCATGCTTCTTCGAGCGTTTCCTTAATGGCAAAATACTTTTTCTTAGAACTAGCCGAGCTGCTCAGGTCAAAAATTTTCTTCTGTGATTGATCTATTAGGTCGTCTACGTCATCTCCCTCACCGTAACCCAGCTGTGAGATATGCTCAGCTGATTCAATGAGCTTTCTAAGTAGACTCTTTTTCTGAACAATCTCTGCGTAGTACACTGCGTTAGAGGCAGAAGGTACTCCTTGTAATAATTCTGTAAGGTAGCTCAGGCCCCCAATTTGGCTAATTTGGTTGTTTTCTTTTAACTTAGCTGATACTGAAACAAGATCAATCGGATCTCCCTTACTGCCAAGCTCCGTCATTGCTTTGAAAATTATCTTGTGTTTCTCGGGATAAAAATCTTCGGAATTAGCAAATTCTAAAACGTCTTGAAGGATTGAAGGATTTAGCATTACAGAACCAAGCAAGGCGCGTTCAGCCTCAAGATTTTGAGGTGGCAATCTCACACCCGTTATAAACGGGGATTTGGTAGCTCGTTCCATATTGAGGACTATTGTACTTAAAACCTGCTCGCCAGTCAGTAGTCTGAAAAGGCTAAATAGGGGACAAGCCTGTGGAAAAGAAATTGGAGAGCAGTTTAGACCCTTTTGTCAACAATCTGACCTGCTTCTGTGTCACGCACTAGGTACCCGAGATCTTCAATTTTAGCCCTTAGTTCATCAGCTTTTGTCCAATCTTTAGAATTGCGTGCTACCTCTCTCTCGGTTACAATTTTAGAGACATTTTCAGGGATTGGAGTTGTGGAATCCCTAAGCATAGTTTGGATGTTAAATCCAAGCAGGTTATCAAATGCAAGCACGGTCTTAATCTTGTCCGCGGCATTCAAATCTTGATCTCTTAACATCTCCCACGTAGCTGCGAGTGCTTGAGGAGTATTCAGATCGTCATTAATTGTGCTCTGAAATTTTTGTAACCATGAATTACTCTGCTTCCCTTCGTCTTCCGTGTTTGTGGCACGCTTCAATTCAATAACTGTTGAATATAGTTTTCTTAATGCGCTCCTTGATGCCTCAAGGGATTCCCACGTAAAGTTAATTGTCGAGCGGTAGTGAGCCCCAAACATGAAGTATCTTAAATCAATCCCACTAAAACCCTTACTCTTGATATTCGCGAGAGTGTAAAAGTTGTTTAAGCTTTTCGACATCTTTCTTCCATCTACAAGCAGGTGCTCATTATGAAGCCACATGTCCACAAATTTTTTCCCGCTTCGTGCTTCTGACTGTGCTATCTCATTTTCATGATGAGGAAATAGTAGATCTACTCCTCCGGCGTGAACGTCCAAAGTGTCGCCAAGAATGTCTGCAGACATGGCGGAACATTCTATGTGCCAACCCGGTCTGCCACGGCCAAGTTTGGTATCCCAGTAGACTTCTCCATCTTTTTCGCTCCAGGCCTTCCACAACGCAAAGTCAGATAGGTTTTCCTTGCTGTACTCATCTTGTACTACACGTGCTCCAACGATTAGATTCTGATTATCAAGCCTGCTTAACTTTCCGTACTCACTGAATTTTGAAATCGAAAAATATGTTGATCCGTCCGCGGCCTTGTAGGCGTAGCCCTTCTCCAAAAGTATCAAAATGAAGTCGACTATCTTGTCTATATAATCAGTTGCGTGAGTGACGACACCGGGCTTTATAAAATTAAGCTCTGTGAGATCTGACCAAAAAGCATCCTCATATTTTTTCACAAGTTTGTAAAAATCTTTTCTGCTTCCATTTGAGCCTCGTATCGTCTTGTCATCAACATCAGTTATGTTCATTACGTGATTTACATCTAAATCGTTCATAATAAACGTCCGCTTGATGAGATCGTAATTCACCATCGCGCGGAAATTCCCAATGTGCGCGTAGTCATACACCGTCGGCCCGCAAGTGTACATTTTGACCACCTGCCTGCCGTTTTCGTCCTTATCTAAAGAAAGAGGTTTGAAAACCTCTTTCTCCCGCGTCATTGTGTTGTAGAGCTTTAGATCCATCTTTGCTCTTTAAAGTACCCAATCATTGCAATTAACGCAATAACCATGATTGTAATCACTATCCAGAACTGTTGTGGGTGATTATGTATAGGATTAGACGCAGTCGGCATGCTAAATAGTGCAACGATTAAAGCAAGAGGGAAGGTTATAAGTGCCATCATGCTTAGTGATTTCATTGTTGAGTTAATTTTTGATGAAAGCAGAGAGTCATTCGTATTTCTAAGATCATTTAGAATCTCCTTATAATCTTCCATGGCAGCACGAGTCTTGTGGTACGCATTTGTGATAGACAATACCTGGTTGCCGAATGATTCTTCCCAGAGAACTTTGCTAATAGACTGGAAAGAAGAGAGCATATTCTCATGGTGGGAGAGAGAGCGCCTGAAATTGATCATTATTCGGTTGATCTTCGAAATTTCGCTTACCATTTTCTTCTCTTCATTTTCGAAAATTCCTGATTCCACTTTTCTTAAATGATCTCCTATGTGTTCTATCTGCGCCTCGAGTGAAAAGTACATCTCGCGCATAATTTTCAAAAAAACGTGTCCTGCGTGCAGGTCAGAATTACCGTTGTGTAAAGTTCCAGATGTCTCAAAAATTTTGATCACTCTATAGAGTGCGTCGATGGTGCGATAATGGGTTGTGATAATCAGGTTTTTACCGATTATAAAATCTATCTCTTCATCCATGGCATTGTGTAACACCTCGCTTTTAGAAAGGGTAGGGAAGTGAAAAACCGCGTACATATAGTCGTTGTATAGGTCAGCTTTTTGACGTAGGGTTTGAGAAACTAAGTCCTCTAGTACAACTGAATGCAGGGCGTACTCTTTGCCTATCTTTGTAAGCTCATCTTTTGTGGGGGACTCAAGATCAAGCCAGGTTACATTTCCACTTTTGTATTTTGTAATCATTTGCTCAATTATACCCCACACATTAACTTTATAGAAAGCAATTATGTGGGTAAACTCAGATTGATTATACAGCTTTCCAAAATGACATTTTTTTGCAATAATTAGAAAACATATGGAACGAAAAAATAAATTCAAGGTTTTATGGTTAGTAGTAGTTTTTGTCTTAATCGGGCTCTCATTTTTCGGTGGCGTATACGCTGGTTATGAAAACAGGCCTGAAGTTAGCAAAATTACGGCTTTATATAATAAAGACAAGGGCCAGCCCGAGTCTGTAGATTTTGAAGCATTCTGGAAGGCGTGGAACCTAGTAAACGAAAAGTACATTCCTGCAAACTACGCCGCAACTACAAGTACGACCTCTCAAGTAAAAGTTATCACAGAGAAGGATAAAGTTTACGGAGCCATCCAGGGAATGCTTAAGTCTCTCGACGATCCTTATACTGTATTTTTCAAACCAGAACAGGCGAAAACTTTCCAGGAGGATATTAGCGGGAACTTTGAAGGCGTTGGTATGGAAATAGGTATTCGTGACGACATACTTACTGTAGTGGCACCGCTTAAAGACACTCCTGCCGAAAGAGCTGGAATTGAAGCAGGGGATAAGATATTGAAAATCGACAACAAGACTACCGTGGACATGTCAGTCGACGCTGCTATACATTTGATTCGTGGAAAGGGTGGAACTGTGGTAAGA
Source organism: Candidatus Vogelbacteria bacterium (assembly GCA_016215335.1). GTDB lineage: Bacteria > Patescibacteriota > Minisyncoccia > Phycocordibacterales > JACRKE01 > JACRKE01. Next base: position 19,673 of record JACRKE010000015.1, read on the forward strand.
CTTTCTCTTCTTAAAGAGGGAGCGAATGAGCCAAAAGAGGTCTCTGTAACGCGTGGTGTTATACAAATCCCCACTATTAAATCAATTGTGAAGGGTGATGTGTTTGTAATTAGTCTATATAGTTTCACAGCCCAGTCTCCTGATCTTTTTAGAAATGAGTTACAGAAATTTGCGTCTTCGGGAAATACTAAACTTGTTTTGGATCTCAGGAGTAATCCGGGCGGATATCTGGATGCGGCAGTCGACATGGCAAGCTGGTTTCTGCCCAAGAATTCAGTCGTAGTGTCTGAAAATTTTGGAGACAAACAGGCACCGTCGCTACACTACAGTAGGGGATACAATATATTCACGAACAATCTCAAGATGGCCATTCTTGTGAATCGCGGTTCTGCTTCCGCATCTGAAATTCTTGCAGGAGCCCTACAGGATTATGGTATTGCAAAGCTAATAGGCGAGCGTACTTTCGGAAAGGGGTCAGTACAGGAACTCGTGAATATTAACGACGAAACGCAAATGAAGGTGACAATTGCGAGATGGCTCACAGCAAAAGGCAGATCAATATCAGTGGAAGGCTTGCATCCTGATTATGAAGTTAAGATGACGGCAGAAGATGTGAAGAAGGGAAAAGATCCACAACTCGATAAGGCGATCGAAATTCTTAACAGATAAGTCCAAATAAATGAAGGTAATACTACTTAAAGATGTTTCCGGATTTGGAAGGAAATATGAGCTTAAAAACGTGTCCGATGGATATGCGCGAAACATGCTTTTCCCAAAGGGATTGGCGGAAATTGCGACCGATGCCACAGCTAAAAAATATGAAAAAATAGTAGCAGAGGAGAAGGGCAAACGGGAAGCGCAAACCTCCGAGCTTGAGAAGCAGATTAAGGAACTCGGCGAGGGGTCTATTCTAATCACGGAAAAAGCGAATGACGAAGGTCATCTTTTTGCGGGTCTTAAAAAAGATGTGATTACAGAATTACTTCGCAAAAATGGCGTGCTTTTATCACCAGAACAGGTTGAGCTCGAAAAGCCAATCAAGACCACAGGCAAGCACAATATCGAAATCAAGGTTGGTAGCAAAAAAATGTCAGTGGTTGTCGAAGTAAAAGCACAAGAGTAAATGCTTACATGAGGTCGAATCTGTGATTAGTTGTATTCACATCAGGACTGCCTTCATGGGTTCAGGCCAGAGAGGGCAGTCCTCTGAAATTTGAAGTTTTATGGAATTAATCCGAAAGTTCAGCCAGATAAACAAGAACGACGCACCTTTGGCCGGAGGCAAAGGCGCATCGCTAGGTGAAATGTCTCAAGCGGGTTTTCCTGTTCCTCCTGGCTTTGTCGTGATTGCAACTACTTTCGATAAATTCCTACGAGAAACTGACCTAGAACAAGAAATTGAAGCAATTCTCGATACGGTAAATCACGAAGAAGTACACACAGTGGAACACGCGTCAGAGAAAATTCAGGCGTTGATATCTTCCGCAAAAATGCCAGACAATATTGCCGAGACGATTATGAGCAGCTACCAACTACTTAGTCGTCCAACGACTAAAGTCGTTGGACGACTACCCGAGGGTTCAACCCTAGGGTTGAACCCTCGGGGCGGAGAAGACTTCTTTGTTGCGGTTCGTTCAAGCGCAACCGCAGAAGACAGTGCGAGTGCAGCATGGGCTGGACAGCTCGATACTTATCTAAACACCACAGAGGGGACACTGCTCGTAAATGTGAAGAAATGTTGGGCGTCGCTTTTTACGCCACGCGCTATTTTTTATCGATTTGAAAAAGGCCTTCGCAAATCGAAAATTTCAGTTGCAGTTGTGATACAAAAAATGGTTGAGAGTGACGTGTCTGGAATAGCTTTCTCTGTTCACCCTGTAACCGAAGACCGAAATCAACTAATTATCGAAGCAGGTTTTGGTTTAGGTGAGGCAGTAGTCTCGGGTGAAATTACTCCGGACTCATACGTAGTCGAAAAGGAACCACTTCAAATTATTGATAAAAATGTTAGTGAGCAGGGAAGAGGGTTGTATCGGGGTCAGGAAGCAAGGCTTCTAAATGCATCTCGAAGCCTTGCTTCCAAAGGGCCCAACGAATGGCGCGATCTTGGTGAAAAAGGCAAAAATCAAAAACTCACTGACAACCAAATAATTGAACTTTCAGAAATGATTATTAAAATAGAAAATCATTATGGCTTCCCGTGTGACATTGAGTGGGCGTTAGAAGGTTTAACCTTCTATATTACTCAAAGCAGACCAATCACTACATTGGCCTAAATTAACGTACATAATTAAGAACGGCCGGCTCCTGCGAGGGGGAGCCGGCCGGTTGCCGAGTGAACGTTACTTTAGAAGACCTTTCTTGGGGCCCATGCCGGGGCAGACCCGAGCTACAGGCTCCGCAGCGAGCCACTCGTTGCCTGCAGAATCGAGCACGTGAATGAGGTCAATCACGTAGCCTGCACAAGACTTGAACCCTTCGGTCATGACCTTGACTGCCTCTGTGATCTGGCCACCGCGCCAGAAGAGGTTCGAAAGGAGAAGTGGCATGTTGGGCTCGTGCCCCACCACGATCTCGGGCTTCCGACTTGGAAGAGGCTCCTCCATGATGTCGGAGAGAGCCAGATCCATCTCGGCCACGTACTTCTGACAGAGCTTGGCGTCGTGCTTCGTGTAGTCGAGAGGAACGCCCCTCGAGAACATGTCCCACATGCCGTCCATCTTGTCGCGATCGAGGCCGAAGGTGGGAAGATAGAATACCGGCAGGGCGATATTCGGCATTCTGCTAGGATTCGAAAGGGGCTCGTATGTAGCCACTCTCATTCCTGCTTCGAAAGTACGTTGGGCGTGCGAGCTAATCAGACGTCCAAAGTTGGGAAAGCCAAGCTCTTCGGCCAGAAGCTCACATTCGATCACGCCTTGAGTCGACAGTACGCGTTTCAGGTCATCCATGCCCTCCTTTCACGGCTCGGCCTCCGCATGCCGTATCCAGAGTTGCCGGCGCTTCTTCCACCTGAAGCGAAAGACCCGCATGTCTCTTTTCATTCTAGGATCCTTTCAGCCTTGGTCACTGTCCTACAGTAAAGTTAAGGTCACTGAAAACCAAATTTTATATTAACATAATATATGTGTGCTTGTCAAATAAAGCTTAAGGTATTATAATGCTAATTATATGGCCAAAAGAGTATTTAATGAGACACAGGAGTATCGTAAGTGGGAGACAATTCCACTCGGCATTTTTGATGTAGAAGAGTGGTACGCAGGTGAGGCAGTTTCTCTATTTAATCTTACTAAAGGCGAATGTTACGGCCGTCCACTTTTCATATACGAGCCAGGTCTTGGTGTAAGTATTTGGTACAACTGGTCAGATACTAATCAGTGGGGTTCGGTAAAATGGAAGAAATATTTGCAAAAACACATGGGATTTTTCAACAGAGAGGAGATAGAATATAGAAAAGCTTGCGCTCAGATTATGGAGACAGTTAGAATTCCTAAATTTCCAACTGATTTTATAAAACTCCACAAATTAACCTTAAGGATGTGGCCGATGCTGGCGTTTTCAAATACTTCAGGGAATCAGGTAGAAATTGATAAATCAGATCTTACCAGACGAGCTTACGAAATTCGCGCATCTACAGATAGGGTTTCCTACGCAGCCTCAGAAGCAATGCACCACATGGCTGCAGAAGCTCTGCCCGAAAAATACAAACAGCACAAAGATTTTTTAACCTACAAAGAAATTGTTTCAGGGAAAATACCATCGATGGAAGAAGTGGAAAAAAGAAAAAGAGGCTACGTTTATTTCGAGGGTAAACTTCATGTGATAGGTCTTGTCGAAACCGGTGAGCTTTTCTCGTACAACAATGTTGTATTATTGGAAGATAAAGTGTTTCCAAAAAAAGAGTTTACCGGTAGTGTGGCATATAAGGGCAAGGTAAAAGGTATTGTACAGAAGTTGCAAGACATGAATGATTTCAAAAAGGATTTTACGGGGAAGATTTTGGTCGCATCAATGACAACACCGGATTATTTAGCACAGATGAAGCAATCAGCGGCATTTATAACTGATGAAGGTGGCATTACTTGCCACGCAGCTATCGTTGCTCGCGAACTCAAAAAACCCTGTATAATTGGTACAAAAATCGCAACAAAGGTTTTGAAGGATGGAGATCTTGTAGAGGTGGACGCAGATAGGGGGATAGTAAGAAAGTTGTAAAAAGAATAATCTCCGCATTGGCGGAGATTATTCTTTTCAGTTTTAATCTAAACCTAAACTATATGAACTATTTTAGTTCTCTTTGAATTTCCGTCGAAATTCATTTTTGTCTTGTTCGCGTATTTAACTATCCCAGATTTAAGCGCAAATAGTGTGTGATCTCGTCCGAGGCCGACGTTTTTGCCTGGCATTATGACTGTGCCACGCTGGCGAACTATAATTGATCCTGACTTCGCTGTCTCGCCACTATAAAGCTTCGTACCTAGGTACTTTGGGTTTGAATCACGTAAGTTTTTGGTAGACCCTCCTGCCTTTTTATGTGCCATTGTTTATTATTTAGATCACTAATCTCTTATGTCCGAATCCTATATACGATATACTATTCCCTATATACTATTCGTTATGAGTAAGAAGATAATACCAGAAGAGGAGGATATAATCAAGTATTCTGCGGCCGAAAAAGTGGAAGAGGGGAAGGGTAAATATCATGACTTTTTCTATGTTGCAGTTGTTCTGCTAGTAGCCGTGCTCGGATTTGGCCTTGGACGACTTTCTAAGATTGAGAGCTCTAAAACACCTATAACCATTGAGTATCCGGAAGACTCACCAGAAACCGCCCAAAATAGCCCAAAAACAGTCCAAGATGACCACAATAGGGAATTGGCAAGGAGTTCGAATTACTCATCAAGCAGCCCTATTGTAGCCTCAAAAAACGGTACGAAGTACTATTTCACCTGGTGTTCTGGAGCATCAAGAATCACGGCTAAAAATAGGGTATATTTTAGCACTGCCACATCAGCAGAAACAGCAGGTTTTTCTAAAGCATCGAATTGTCCTGGGCTTTAATTCCGCGGTCTCCAATTAAAGCCCAGGTCACTTATGACCTGTGGACCGTTGAACTACTTGATACCTACAGTACTTGCAATGGCAGATAGGGTAGTGTCACTTGCTGGCCAGTAGATGATCTTTAGAACTTTTGTACCGGGTCCCGCTATAATAATTTCAGTATGAGTTGTAACTTTGCCGCTCACAGTGGACGAAACTTTATACCTTAGCGCCAGGCGCCCACTCAGAGAAATTTTTTCCAACTGATTTTTTGGAATTGTTCCACTTATATAAACCTGCTCTAGAAAATCTTTCGAGGATGAAAAAGATGACCAATCGGTAAGCAGTAGCGTAAGAGCTTTGCTGTCGAAGTCCGGTAAAGAATTCGTGTTGATTGAAGATTTAGGGGCTACTACTATTCCTGAAAGAATTACCTCTCCGGCTATTGGACTTATGAGCTCGTTATCACCGATCATTTTCGCCCTGTATTCCTTGGGGAAGCGAAGACTATAATTCCATGCGGAGTCACTGTATGCCACCCATGTAGAATTTGGAGTCTGTGTTGAGTCACCATCTGAGTTGCTCACACCTTCACTTCCATCGTTATTAAGAGTGCTCTCGTCATTACTTGATGAAATTGACTTTATAGTGCCGCCCGTGGTTCCTGGTTCTCTGCCAACCATTTTTACAAGGTAAACCATAAAACCAATAGCGACTATGATTAATATTATTGAGAATATTCTCCCGCTTGTGTCTGCTCCTGCGTCAGCCATGAATTTATTTTAAATTAATCAAACTATTTAAGCGTGATATAATAGGACAATTATACATAATTCGGATTAAAACATATATGGAAAACAGCAAGATGTGGATAATGTGGCTCGTCGGTGCAGTCTTAATAGTAATAGTAGTTGGCTTTGTGATAAAAAATTCGGCTCAGAATGAGGAACCATCAGAAGCCCCTGTTGCGGATCAAACTACAACTCCAATTGCAATAAATACAAAACATTTATATCAAAACGGTACACATACATACAGAGGGATAGTTCAGACACCTACACCATGCTATGACGTCATAGCCAGTATCACCCAAGGTCCTGGGTCTCTTGATAATAAAAGTATTCCCGTGCAAACAATAAATATAAATACAAAGGACAAGGGTATGAACTGTGTACAGGCTGCTACCGACAAAGAGTTTAAGGTCAGTTTCGAAGGCCCAGTAGATTTACCGATAAATGTCACACTGAACGGCAGACCGGCTTTACTGAATATAATGGAAGTCGAGAGCGAGGCTGAACTAGAAGGAGCATTCGATTTCAAATCCTAGAAAATAATTTTTACGAAAAATATTTTAGCTCCCTCATCAAATGGGGGAGCTAATGTTTTTTGCAAAAATGTTTATCCGAGGCGTTTATTTTAAAGTGTGTTCTTATTGTGGGGAATAATATACTATGCGTGTCGCACAATATATCTTTAGCGACATAGCATTGTAAATGCATGTCGTTAAAGATAGCGTCCGTTTTGCGTACACTAAAGTGTCGCAAAACGGACTTGAATCCTCCCTATAAGTAATCCTCAGGATTTAGGTACGCGTTTAATGATGCAATTGGTATCGTGTATACCCCACAACCCTTTACCTTGCTTTTTAAGGATCCGATTTTCACGCCTTCCGTTGCATATATTGTGAAGTGTAAATGCGGGCCAGTGGAGTATCCAGTTTGCCCCATATAGCCCAATGTCTGACCTTTGGCCACACTTTGTCCTGTTGACACCTTAATGAGCGATAAATGCGCGTATAGACTCGATAGGCCATTCGAATGTTCCACAAGTACCCATTTGCCATACGAGGCACCTTGGCATGTCAAATCTGTGTCCCCGGTGCCTTTAACAGCTCCAGATTCCGCAGATAGTATTGGTGTTCCAATTGAACCTCCAAGATCGATGCCGTTGTGGCCCTTGCCGTTATAGACTGCCGAATGAGCTTTTGAGAAATCCGTATCTCCAAATTTTTGAGTGATTTTTATAACCCCATTGAGTGGCCATGAAAGTACTCCTTTTTTAGTTTCTGGTAGGCGAGACTGATCTAGCGTAATCTTCAGTGCAGATTCTTGTTTTACGAGTTCCCTCTCTACGTCATCTTTTTCTTTTTGTTTTTGGATCAATAATCTTTTGTAGGTTGCCTCTTCGTTTTGAGTTTGTTTTAAAATAGTCTCTTGTATGGTTTTCGCGCTTGCAGCAATCTTTTTTTGGTCGTTTAGAGTTTGCTTCAGTGAATTTAGTTTTGTTCGTTCTGTTTCAGTCGTATTTTTGTTTTTTTCTAGAGAGTTTTTTGTTTCGTTTAGTTTGACTATCCTGTCGCGTAACGATTCATCTAGTCTTGCAATATTTTCTACCTGCGCATTAAGGTCACTCACCGTACCCGCTTCAAGTAGTGTGGTAATGATAGTCGTAGAGTCAATCTTTGCAATCTCCTTGAACGCTTCTGTAAGTCTAGCTTTGTACGAATCAATCGTTTCTTCCTGATCGGTAATGTTGTCTCCAAGTGACTTAATTAATAGATTTGTGCGTGTTATTTTTGCTTCAGTCGATTTTGTCTCAAGTTCGATTTTTTTCCTTGTAGCTTCCAGTGAAGCAATGGTGTTTTTAAGCGTTTTAGCTTGTCCGGAATAAGTTCCTATCTTTGAGTTTAGTTCACTAATCTGCTTTTCTAGCGCGTCAATGCTATTCGTGCTCGATTCTATTTTCACTTTAAGTTCCTCTACGGTTTCTGCATAAGATTCTAGAAAAGAAAAAACAAAAATAATCGCAGCTATAAATAGTGCGATGCTTAGGTCTAATTTCCTATAGCGATAGGGCATTACGCAGTCTTTTTAATGTCTCCTCCTTCCCTATTATAAACGCTACCTTAAATGGGTCTGGAGACTTTTCTTTGCCTGTAAGGGAGTACCGCATTGGCCAGAGTACGTTACCCCTCCCCTTCTCTGTGGCGAAATCCCATATTGCGGATTTTATATTTTCTGCGATGAAGACGTTTTCTTCAATTTTTTCAACGATAGAGATTAATCCAGGAATAAAGTCAGTGGTTTTAATCAAATCCCTAGTAATTTGCGGTTCATGAATCACGTAGTCAAATTCTCCGTTACCAACTTGCTCTCTGAGTTCGCCAAACGTATCTACGTGCTCAATCATAACTGGCAGTAGTTTGTCGAAAACCGAGTCGGAAATTTTGGATAACTGGGTCTTCTCTGTAAATTCTTTTACTTTAGCCTTTAAATCTTCTGTAGAGAGTCGCCTAATATGCTCCTTGTTCATCCACGCCAATTTTTCGTCATTAAATTGCGCTCCGGCCTTTTGAAGTTTGTGTATATCAAACGCCGTTACTATTTCTTCTTGCGACATAATCTCCTGCTCTCCACCTGGATTCCAACCAAGAAAAGCCAAGAAGTTAAACAGGGCTTCCGGCAAATATCCCTCTCGCATATAGTCTAGAGTATCCTTGGCGCCTTCTCTCTTGCCCATCTTTTTGTTGCCACCTTCTCCCATAATCGGCGGTGCTGTAATGTATACAGGTTGTTTGATGTTGAGCGCCTCATAGACAGCAATGTAGTTCGGCATCGAAGAGATGAACTCCTGTCCGCGTATAATGTGCGTCACACCCATCTCAATATCATCAACCAGGTGAGCAAAATTGTAAGTAGGAAAGCCATCACTTTTTATTAGGATAAAATCATCAAGGACTTCTTGTCCCGCAGTCAATTCTCCGCGCACCGCATCGTGCCAGGTTGTACGCTTTAGATCTACCACTTTGAATCGAAGTGGAATCCCTGGCTTCCATTCTGGCGGATTTGTGGGGCGTCGTTCACGGAATAAAAATGCCTTTTTGCTTTCCTCTGCTTGCTTTCTATATGTATTTAGCTCTTCTTCTGTTGTAGCATCTGCATACGCAAAGCCGCCCTTGATTAGTCTGTCAGCGTATTTTTTGTAAACACCGAGTTGCTTCATGCGTTCAGATTGAATATAGGGAGCAAACGGACCGCCGACATCCGGGCCTTGGTCCCAGTCTATACCGAGCCATTTTAACGTTCTCTTGATATGATCAATAGAGCCCTCCACCTCTCTTCTTTTGTCCGTGTCTTCTATGCGTAAAATAAAGGTGCCGTTGTTTTTTCTCGCCCATAACCAAGCAAAAATAGCCGTACGCACATTTCCAACATGCATAAAGCCGGTTGGCGACGGTGCAAATCTTGTAACTACATTTTCCATTTTACTCATGCTCCAACCCGATGCTTATTAATGCCCCCGCTATTTTAGAGGCCGCGTTCGGCTCAAAAAATTTCTTAGCTCCCCTTCGCATCTCTTCCTGTAGAGCAATACTCGAAAGAATTCTATCAATTTCAGAAAGCAATATGTGCGGCGCAAGATTTTTCTCTTCTATTACAACTGCTCCACCTGAGGCAGCATAGTTGTAAGCATTTCGTCTCTGGTGGTCTCCGTGCGAGTTCTCTTTCGGAATTGGAATTATTATCGACGGGACTCCCCATGCAGATATCTCAAATATAGTTGAGCCGGCACGTGAGATTACAAGGCTACAAGTCCCGGCAATCATTCTTTCTGCAGAAACATCAAGATAGTCATATATCTTGTAACGATTTTTCTCTGGCATTCTGTCTATGAGTACATTTGCCCGACCTTTTATGTCCTCATAATTAACTTTGCCAACCTGATGCACTATGGTGTATTTTCTTATTAAGTCTGGCAAAACATCCAGTATCACATCATTTATGTTCATAGCTCCAGTTGAACCCCCAGTAACATAAATTATTGGAATACCGACTTCAGCATCAAAAAACTCTCGCGCTCCCGTAGTAATTGGATCTATAAGTTCACTTCGTACGGGGTTACCGGTAACTGCAACTCGATCCTTGGGAAAATAACTTGCAGCTTCAGCGTATGATACGCCTATGTACTGAGCGAACTTCCCTGCCCATTCATTTACTCTTCCTGGGACTGAGTCAGATTCATGCAACACGACGGGAATCTTAAGAAGCTTGGCTGCGAAAAGTGCCGGGAAACTTGCATAGCCGCCCTTTGCAAAAATTACATCTGGAAACAGCGCATACAATTTCCAGGTAGCTGAGATGAGTCCTATCCCTGTTTTAAAATAATCTAGGATATTCTTTAGTGAAAAATAAACCCTGTTTTTACCGGCAGGTGCCTTAACGAATGTTACATGGTTTTCGAATAACGCTCGTTTATTGTACTCATCGTCAGACATGAAATATAGCTCGATTCCGACGTATTTTTGTTCCTCTGCGATTTTTTGAATAGCCTGTACTACTGCAATAATTGGATAAAAGTGTCCTCCAGTACCGCCACCTGTAAATAGTATCTTCATTGTTAAGTTTTTAAGTGTATTTCGAAATATTAAGAAGTATGCCAACCTCGACAAATGCAAACAGAAGTGCGGTGCCACCGTGGCTTACAAATACTAGGGGTACTCCTGTGAGTGGCAAAATACCTAGCATCGCTCCCATATTGACGAACGACTGAGCAGTAATGAGTATAACAATTCCAGTCGCGAGAAGTCTACTAAATGGATCGGGCGCATCGCTTGCGATCTTCATGCCTCGCAGACCTAATCCCATGAACAAGAGTACGAGAATTGAACTTCCGATAAATCCAAACTCTTCACCAGCTACCGCAAATATCGAGTCTCCAATAGATTCTGGCAAATAATTAAATTTCTGAACACTTTGTCCAAAGCCTCTGCCACCTATACCTCCTGAGCCAATTGCTATTAGTGACTGTCTTATCTGATACGAGGCACCGAGGGAATCACTTTCGGGATCGATGAAGGATTGAATTCTTTGCATCATGTATGGCCTTACAGATATGAGAATTATTAAGCCGAGGAGGCCGCATAAAATAATCGAAACAATGTGTTTCCACGGAGCGCCTGCGGCAATATAAATTCCAAATGCTGCCGCTGCCAAAACAAGAAATGATCCCGTATCAGGCTGTTTTATGATTAGCAGTGCTGCTATGCCGAGAGTAAAAATGAAGGGCAATAGGCCATAGACGATGTCACTACTTTTGTCTTTATATTTAGAATACCAGTGTGATAGAAATAGTATAGTTCCAAATTTCAAAAATTCAGCAGGTTGGACATTAATCGGCCCAAGCACCAGCCATCTTCGCGCTCCACCAGAGGCAAAACCTAATCCAGGGACGAAAATAAGAGCGCATGCGATAATTGACGAAATAAAAACAATTACTGCTATTCTGTTCCATTTTTTGTAATGCAGAGAAGATACCGCAAATATGCCCACCATGCCCATTATGACAGCCACTGCTAACTGTTTTGTAACTACAACGCTAAAGTCTGCCCCAGCCTTAGTTAATAAGCCGAAAGCCGCAGAAGTAAAAATAAAGAATCCAAAAAAGATTAAAACTACTACAATTATAAATAACGTCTTGTCTGGTTTATTACGCATCTAGATCTCTTATGACTTTTCTGTATAGATTTTCTACGCGTTCAAGTTGAACTTCGCCCATGGATGAGTAATGTTCAAGTCCTGGATGATCGTTAATCTCTATAACAGTATATGAGGATAACTCCTTTCTCAGATCTCCTTCAGTCATGATATCAATCCCGCACAATTTTAAGTTCATTTTCCTAGATACATTTATCGCTAATCTTCTCCAGCTCTCGTGTACATGGTTTGACAAGTCTATCGATTCGCCGCCACAGGACATGTTCGCATTGTCAAGCAATTGAAGCTTCTCCCCACTTTTAGGTATAGTTGATAATTGAATATTATACACTTCACTGACTCTCTTTTTAATTCTTGGGTCTGTCGGTTCGATAGCTATATGTCTTCCAGACAGTCTTATTCCTTTTATTCTATTGTCTGCGAGCTCAAAAATCGTATCCTTATCGTTACCGATTACGCTAAATGGTACCCTTTCATACACAATTGGATTTGAATCAGCGTAGACTATAAAGCGGTAATCTCGTCCCGGCACGATTTTTTGAATGAGTACTATATTGTCTATTAGAAAAAGATCTTCCAGCGTTGTTGTCAGTTCTGTTTCATTGTAAATCTTATTGACTCCATTTCCTTGAGCTTTTGAATTTGGTTTGATAATAACTGGATATCCAAGCTCGTGAGCGTATGCTATGGCGGCCTTTTTATTGTTACAAGTGTTATTTGCTACGCACCACTCATCGCTGAAAAAGGCCTTTCCCACCGGGACATTAAATCCAAGAGACTTCATAAAGTTGCTCGCGTAATCCTTATCAGTAGCAATTTTAGCCGCCGCGCTTCCGTTGCAATCAAGCGTTGCTAATTTGAAAAAACACGATTTTCCACTTTTGAATTCGATTCTTCCCGCCTGAGTGAAGTTAGACTCTAGGATTACGGAGTAGCCCATCTCCTTGGCCAGTCGAGCTAGGATGCTGCTTGTAAATGGTTGCATCTGTTTAAACCTTTCCTATAAGAGCGATCGCAAGTCCAGCAACAGCAGATATAATGCTTACAATCCAAAAACGCATAACGACTTTCGTGGCAGGCCAGCCAAGCGCTTCGAAATGATGATGTATAGGTGCAACTAAGAAAACTTTTTTACCCAGAACTTTTTTTGATCCGATTTGGATTATTACTGATGCTGACTCGATCAAGAGTGGAAACGCAATAAGAATTAAAATTGGCACATTGTCCGTGAGAAAGGCAACCACGGCTAACGTTACGGTGAGACCTAGTGTTCCGGTTTCTGTAAGATAAAATCTAGCGGGTGGAATATTATACCAAAGAAACGCCAAGAGTCCGCCTACTACGACCGCACAAAAAGCTGCAATATCATACTGCTGTTGTATAAAAGCTATAACTGCATAAGAAGCATACATTACTGAAAAAACCCCGCCCGATAATCCATCTAATCCGTCTATCACACCTCCAGAAAAAAGTGCGAGCATTACAATTACGAATAGTGGAATAAACAGCCAGCCTAGTGCAACAGATCCTACAAATGGAATTGTTATCGCCGAAACACCTAACTTTACATAGAACCACCAAGCTCCTATGAGACCGATTACTATTACTGATCCAATTCGTTTTGAAAGTGATAATCCTCCAGCAACGTAGCCTCCTTTCTCCTGTGTCTGAAGCAGGTCGTCAACCATTCCCACGAAAGATGCTGCAAGCATGCTAAAAAGCAGTAGCCAGGTTTGATTTCTGCTTAGGAAAGAGAGCTTCGAAGTGACAAAACTGGGATAGAATGCAAACATCAGCCAGAAAATTAAAGTGGTTACAAATACACTCCCCCACACTATTACTCCACCCATTCTCGGCGTCCCAATCTCTTTATCCTTATGCAGTTCGTTGAATATTGGAGTGCCACCACCTCCAAGCGCCTGTGTTCGAGCTTTCTTCTTCCACATCTTATTCTTGTACAAATAGTCGGTCAGCGGAGGGGTAATTGCCATTCCTACAAGAAACGAAATAAGAAGCGGCAGAAAAATTTTAGCTACATTTATCATTAAGAATGAAGAATACTCCTTACTTATAATTTGATCAAGCGACCTAGAAAACAAGGAGTGTAATCACGACTGTGTTTTCGGAAGTGCCCTTGTGGTGCGACCTAGAAAACAAGGTGAGAAGCGAGCAGTGCGCAGCTTCGTAAGACCTTTTGAGCTCGTATACGAGCCAAAAGGTGTACAGCTCCTGTAAGGAGTGTAATCACGACTGTGTTTTCGGAAGTGCCCTTGTGGTGCAGCCTCAGTCATTCAGTATGTTTGATGCAAAGTAATCTGACGTTGCATTTACTAGTTTTTGTATGTCATTGAATCTACCTGATTCCGTCGACCCCATTACAACTGCCACCATGGGATGATTGATCCCTGCGTCGAACACAATAGCTAAATTTCCACCAGCCAGATCTGTCAAACCGGTTTTAGACACTAATAAAAGTGGAATTTTTTTCGCTACTCTGTTTGTGTTCATGACTTGTATGACCTTACCCTCAATGCTACTAAATTTAGCTTTTGACCTTTGAGTTACAATAAATTCCTCATTGTACGAATTTGCTGCATACCAGATCATCTTTGCAACATCTTCTGATGATCCTTCAGCTCCAGGGATACTCTCGGAAACATCCAGTCCGGTAGGATTTCTGAAATGTAAGGTTTTTAGGTTAAGTTCCTTTGCCTTAGCGTTCATAATATCAACAAAGTTATTTTTGTTTTTGTTTAGGTTATTGTCTTCTTCACCTAGTGGCATTCTCGCTATGGCGGCTGCCGCGGAGTTTGAGGATGACATTAGCATCCGCTCTATAAAGGAGCTCAGTTTCCATGTTGATTTGCTACCATTCTCTGTAAACTTTATTACGTTGTCCGTTTCATGATTCTCCATGGCGACCACGGCTGTCATTATTTTCGCAAGAGATGCGAGTGGCATTATTTTGTCTGATGATTTACTGAATATGATTTTTCCGCTTTCTGTATCGTATACTACGGCAACCTCAGCCTCTATTTTTGGCATATGTGCAATCTTTTTCTTTTCCACTTTGGGTAACGCGAAAAAATTATTTGGATTTTGTTCGAAATAACCTTCAATAGTCCCAGACAGCATGAGAAAAAGTGCTATCAAAACTGCAGATGATATGAGTGGTGCAATTGAATTTACTCCGCTTTTGCTATTCATTTTTACCGGTTGTTCCATCTGTATAATCTTTTATCACTTTCGAAAAGTGCTCCTTGTCTGGAAGCTCGTCGAGGGTTTTGATTCCGAGAAACGCCATGAGTTCGAGAGTGGGCTTGTATAGATAATTTTTTGTACTGTTTTCGGCCATTTTTCTTTCCACAAGGCCTCTCACCATGAGACTCCTGAGTATGTAGGTTGAGTTCACACCTCTTATTTTGTCTATTACTGACCTAGATGTTGGTCCTTCATAAAGTATGAGTGCGAGAGTTTCGAGCGCCGCGTTTCCGAGTTCAGCATCATCTTCGTTTTTGGTAAGATCCGCTACAAACTCGCTTACACTTTCTGATGTAGTCATTACTACTTTTTCGTTATTCACAATGAGGGCCATGCCGGCGTTAGTATTTTTATATCGCTCGCCGAGGTCTTCTATGGAGTGTACTATCTGTTCTTCCGTGGCACCAATTTGTTTAGACAAATACTTGAAGCTGATTGGCTCACCCTTAACAATCAAAAGCGCTTCAATTTTTGCAGAAATAATCTTGTCCATTAGGCGTATCGGGGAACGTTAAACTTCTGTGATTCTATCTCTATTTCTTCAAAGTGGCTCGATTGCTTTAATGCCACTGTTCCCCTCTTTGCAAGCTCTAACAGAGCAAGGAAACTTACTATCACATGAACTTTTTCACTTTTTTCCGCTGTTCCTTTTTTTCCATGCATTTTGCTGAAGGTGGTACTCACTGCTCTTTCAAGTCTATCTACGATACTTGCCATCATTTGCTCTACGCTTACAACTTTTTCAATTGCTTTTGATGGAATTTTATCCAGCCTTGGAACATTTAAAAGTAAATCTCTCATTGCGGCTACTATTCCACCCCACGATACCTCGTTCGTGCCATCCTCTCTATTCTTAGGAATACGGAAGGATATTTTTCTTTTGATAGGGTTTGCGAACAAGACGCGATTGTAATCGAATTGATTATGAATAATCAGAGCCTTGTCCTTCATCTGCTTATAAATATTCAATCTTGCCTCCAAATCCTTTATATTTATTTCTTCCTCATTAGAAATTGGCAGATTTGGCAAAAGAGACCTTGATTTAATTAGCATCAAAGTGGCTGCAACGACTAGAAATTGAGCAACTTCATCCAATGGAACTGCTCGAAGAGTCTCTAAATGAGCGATGAAGCTATCTGTTATCTCTGCGAGTGACACATCGCTCACCGACATTTTTCTTTGTTGGACAAGCTCTAAAATTAGAACAAGCGGGCCATTTGAATTTCCTACATTAACCTTGAATTGGTCTTGCGGCATATAGGTAGTATACCCCCACTACAATGAAAATCGGCTGTGGATTACCACAGTCGATTTTCATGAATTCACTTTTTTTATTTGTTTTTTTCTATTGTGCGTATACCAAGTTCAGTAAGTTGTTCGTCGGTAGCAACACTAGGTGCTTCCATTATCGAAGCTTTTCCGTTTCCTGTCATTGGGAATGCTATCACCTCACGCACTGATTGTTCTCCAAGTATTACCATGAGCAACCTGTCTATACCCGGTGCGATTCCGCCATGAGGTGGAACTCCATAGGTGAAAGCCTCGAGCATATGAGCAAACTGTTTCTTTTGCTCATCATTAAAACCGATGAGATCAAAAACTTTTTCCTGGATTTTAGATTGATGGATTCTTACGCTACCTCCGCCGACTTCGTAACCGTTAAGCACAAGATCATGCTGAAGGCCTCTCACCTTGGTAGGATCAGTTTCGAGTAAACCTATGTCGTCTGGATGTGGAGCGGTAAACATATGGTGAGATGGAGCAAATTTGGATTTACCTGATCCGTGGAAGAAATCCTCTTCCGACTGTTCTGTGAATAATGGAAAGTCAACAGTCCATGCGAACGCTAGCTCATCTTGATCTTCTTTATTTTTGCGCAAGTCGGGTTTGTCCGTGCCGAATTTTTCCTTGGCCTCCTTGTGTGTTAGTCGCGGCCAGGGCTTTTGCATTATATGCTTCTCTGGAAAGATTGATTCCACCATTTCAGTAAACATCTTTTCCGTCAACTGCATTATCTCCTCTTGTGATGCGAATGACATCTCCATGTCGAGTTGCGTAAACTCTCCGTACGCTCTGTCTGCTCTCGGGTCTTCATCTCTAAAGCATCTGGCTATTTGGAAGTATCTTTCAAAACCGGCAACCATCAGCAGTTGCTTGTACTGTTGTGGACTCTGTGGAAGCGCATAAAAGTTGCCCTTGGATAATCTCGCCGGTACAAGAAAATCTCGCGCACCCTCCGGCGTAGTCTTTGTGAGTATCGGAGTTTCGATTTCTACAAACCTTTCTTTGTTTATGAGATAGTCCCTGAAAAATTTGATTACTTGGCTTCGCACTCTCATATTTCTTGTCATGCGCTCCCGCCTAAGGTCTAGATAACGGTATTTTAGCCGCACCTCTTCGCTCATCTGAAGCCCATCTGAATTTACATCGATCGGTGTTGTCTCCGCTTTGTTTATAACAGTCGCTTTGGTTATTTCAATCTCAAGACTGCCATTTTTTTCATTAGCATTCACAAGTTTTTCTGGTCGCTTATTTACATTTCCTACTATTTCCACAACCCATTCACTTCTAAATGTCTCTACTGCCACCTTTGCTTCTTCGTGACTTGGAAGCAATACAGCCTGGACTTTACCGGACATGTCTCTTATGTCGAGGAATATAAGTTTGCCATGATCACGTCTCACATCCACCCAGCCTCTTATATGTACCTCTTTTCCAGTGTGCAGTGTTAGATCTCCAATGAATACTCTCTCCATATAGGTTGATTTAGAAATAATTTATCTGCATTGCCGTCTTCACGTCCCTAAGCGTCTTTGCTGATATATTGCAAGCCCTTTCAGTTCCTTCTTTTAGTATTTTAAGTATTTGATCTGAATTCTGCGCAAGTTCTTCGCGGTTTCTTCGAATGGGACCTATCTCATTTTCCAACACTTCAATAAGTCTCTTTTTAATGACAACATCTCCAACTCCTCCGGCCTTGTATTTTTCTTTTAGTTCCCCTAGTCCTTTCGGGTCATTGTCAAATACGTCTAAATATTCGAAAACAACGTTGCCTTCAATGTGCCCCGGGTCTGTCGCGTGAATATGTGCTGGATCAGTATACATATTCATTACTTTTTCTGCTAAAACCTTTGATGAATCCGCGAGAAAAATAGCATTCCCAGTACTTTTGCCCATTTTGGACTTACCATCAGTTCCAGATAGTCTCGCTGCAATCCTCGGGACAATTGCCTTGACTCTCGGGAATGTTGCGGTGTAGAGTGCATTAAATTTGTCTACGATTTCATTCGTTTGTTCAATCATTGGCAGTTGATCCTCGCCAGCCGGCACGACACACGCTTTTACACACAATATGTCCGCTGCTTGACTTACGGGGTAACACATAAAACCTGCAGGAATATTCTGACCATAGCCTTTTTGATTAACTTCATCCTTAACCGTGGGGTTTCGAATGAGGCGCGATACTGTAACAAGATTTAGAAAATATATGGTGAGATCGGCAATCTCCGGCACCATTGACTGAATAAAAAAAGTGTTCTTGTGAGGATCTACTCCGCACGCGATATTATCTATTGTGGTCTCTAAAATATTAGCTCTAATTTTTGCCGGATTGTCGGCGTTGTCGGTGAGCGCTTGAACATCCGCGACAAGTATGAATTGATCATAATCATCCTGCATTTTTACGCGATTTTTAAAAGAGCCAACATAATGCCCCAAATGCATTTTGCCGGTCGGCCGGTCTCCCGTGAGAGCAATTTTTCTTTTTATAGTTCCATTTTCCATATAATGTCATGATAGCAGGTTGCTGGAAGACTGCCAATCAGTCTAACAAATAAAGTAAGGTTCGACCTTGCGTAAGGTCGAACCTTACTTTACGACTTGATTTGCTGTATACTTAAAAATATGAACAGAGTCCCCATTGAATTAGACACGTTCCACCATATTTACAACCGAGGAACCGATAAAAGACTTATTTTCATGGACGATAAAGACCGTGAGCTTTTTTCTCAAATATCTGCATATTTTGAATGATGCAGATATTGAAAGTCCCAGTAGAAATTTATCACTGCATCTACGGCCTCAAACTGTCAGTAAAAGACTTACGAATATTTGCGCGTTTTGCATGATGCCAAACCACTTTCACCTTTTATTGTACGAGTGTACACCCGGCGGGATTAGCAAGTTGCTACAACGGCTGGGAACTGCATTTACAATGTATTTCAACGAAAAATATGAAAGAAGCGGGGCTTTATTTCAGGGAGGTTTCAAAAGCCGTCTTATCGAAGACGAGGTTTACCTGATGCAAGTAATCGACTACATTCATCTAAATCCAATTCAACACAAGGAAATGGATGGTTCTAAGAAAGGTTTATTTAAAAGCGATCTACAATTTCTTGATGACTATCCGTGGTCAAGTTATAAAGATTATTGCGGAGAAGAGACCTACTCAAATATTCTGCAACGAGATGTGCTGAACGAATATTTGGAAATGCCAAAAGATTACAAAGCATGGCTTCAAGGGCAACACGACTTCGAGGACATTCGCTCATTAGCAATTGATATGTAACTCATGTCCGACCAGTAAGGTTCGACCTTACGAAAGGTCGAACCTTACTGGAATCACTATAAAACAAAAAACGCACCAACTTTCGCTGATGTGTTTTTTGTGTGAGTCGATTGAAGGGTTACCTCCTTTCGCGTATCGACTCGCCACGCGCCACCGTTCGGTGGACTTTGTTGTGTAGTCGTTCCAGATAGGCGACCTGTGTAGGGCTTCCACGTCGCCTATCGACCTAGTCGTTGCCACACAGGTCGGCGGAAACTTTTCGCCGCCTCTCGGCCTCCTTTCTCGCGTCAACGAGCTTCGTGAAGCGTTGGAGTATGTGTCTCCGCACGCTTACCAGTATCGCCTCTCGACCCGCCTCGGGTAGTGCCGCGAGGCCGATGCCCGAGAGAAGGATTCTCCTAACCTCGAGCAAAACTGCCTCTGTTCTACTTGGCTGAACCCTAGCGATAGGGTCACGCACGCAAATGATGTTTTCGACCATCGCAATTGTGAGGTGCTTAACGTCATCGTGCAGTAACGCCTCGACTGCCTCATTCGAGACTTGCGTTAGCTGACCCATGGCTTCATCCGCCGCAATCAGGGCTTTCATACTCCTGCGCATGTCAATCTCGCGCAGGTCATTGAAGCTGGCAAACGCCACCAAAAAGTTTTCCGCTAGTCTATCCATCTCGTGACCTCCTTTACTTGGTTGTCGCTTTGGCTGGAGCGATTGCTTCGAGTAGATGCTCCACGAACTTCGGGTCGCCGCTGGTGGTGACGCTCAATCGTCCTTGCGCAACATCTGAAATATTGTAGATGTTGGCGAAGTGGACGGGCGTCAACCCGATAACGCTTCTGCCCTTGTTGCGGTTGGCCATCAGGTGTGGCTCATCATTCCAGATTACGAGCGCTCCAAGCTCGATCTGCTCAAGCGTCTTCGCGTTCGCCGTCACTCGTTCCGATGATAGCCGTTCGCGTTCGTTGGGACGCGAATCTATGGAGGTTATGAAATACATCCAGCCTGCCATCATGGCCGCCAGCGCAACGAAGCTGGCAATCATGAAGCATGTTCACATGATGTTACGCATTTGCACTCCTTTATCTATGTTGGTCACCTGTTCATGGTACGGTACGCAGCGCTGAGGAGGCTCATAAATCTTCCCGTAGCTACGCACGGAAGTGCGAGGACTTGCCGCTTGCCCCCGAGTTCGGGGGCGTCCATTGATAGACAAACTACGTCCGCCTGATTCTCATCGAGTTTGATCTCAAGCTCGAATACGGCAAGAACGTAGCCTGTCGGCTCGCCGCGCTCGTCGAGCACGGCGATGGTTTCCTTGAACTTCATCCAGACCTCCTTGATTACCGTTTGCTATTCATGGTCGTTGTAATCATTTTCGGCATCAAGATACGCAAGGGCCTCTGTTGCGAACCGCCTACACTCTAGGCGGAGCATGAGACCGAGCACGATCGCTGGCAGGCCAATCGTGCGCGCGAGGAAAATCAGCGCGAGACCGTCATCGGCCGCCACTGCCTTCGGCACTGCAAGTATATTTCCAAGCAGTACCACAACCCACGAAAGCATCGGCTCGGTGTTCTCCTCTGCTTGGAAAGCGAGGTGAATTATGAGTCGAACGTAGCCAAGAGTCATAGCGATCTGACACACGACGTATGTCGAGACCGCAAGAGCAGTTACGCGCCACCAGATAAAAGTTCCGCCTACCAGCGCGTAGCAAGCCCAGTCGAGCCAGTCGTGTTCGAGCTTGGCTCGCCGATGATTGCGTATCACCGCGGCACACATTACAAGAGAGAACGGCGCGGCAAGGTTGCCGCTCAAGTTCGCAGTGACACTCGCGCCCGGGTTGTGTCGCCAGTAGGCAAAAAAACTGATCCAGAGCGCGAGCACAGCGATGATCCAGAAGCTGTGAATTACGAAACTAATTTTCCGTCGGTTTTGCGGCCATCACTAAAATCTCTCAGCCGTCTGAGTTTTTGAATCGTCACATCACACACAACACACGAAAGAAACGAGAATCGGTTTACACTAACACAAATGAAAG
>JACRKE010000016.1 GCA_016215335.1 Candidatus Vogelbacteria bacterium
ATGTGGTAGTGGGTATCGTACGCATTGTGCCATGTTTTCTTGACGGGCATCCCTCTATTCTACTTGGAAACCGAGGGTTTCCAAACCTTCCTCCAAGGTCATCGCGGCAGAGCCGCGAGGAAATCGCTACGCGTATTATACAATCCTTTTCGCATCAGAGCGTTTGCAGTGTCGGTTTTCACTTGTGCTATACCAATTGAACTATTTGCACCCAGTCCTTGTACTCCGAGTAAGTCAAAAATATTCTCAAATGGACTACATCTCGCGGTTTCATCAATGAGAATTGCACCCAAAAGAAAAGGGTCGATGTCGAATTTTATTGCTGCTTCAAATATATTTTTTTGTTCAGCAACTAGCACGTCATATACGATTGAAATTGGTGCTTTAGGTTGGCCCGCTGGCACAATGAACTCCTGCGTATCAATAAGTGATGCATTATAAAGTTCAAGATAGCGACTAATTGAAGGAGTACTTTTTGCATGTGAAAACCCTTGTTCAAATAAAATTAACTCGTCACTTGTCACTGAAATATTACCTAATTCTCTTTCCTTTGGAACATTTTTCTTAGTGCGAAAGTAAAAACCATTTTTATTTTTTACGATACCTACATCTTCAAGCACACCTGAAGCAACAAGCTTACCAGTCTGATCTAATGACAATACTTTAAACATACCTGACACAAAAATTACATTCTTACCTTTGTAGTCAGCAACAGAAAGTATTATTTTCATAAATTAAGTATAACAAAAAAATAATTAGGTTTTACTCCAACTTGTCCACATACGGAACATACAGAGCATACAGAGGGTTCCCCTCTGTATGAGGATAAGTTATAATTTATCAAAATTGTATGGAACGAAAATTCGAATTCTCAATTGATGAATACTATCATGTCTACAACAGGGGCACAGACAGGCGCTTAATTTTTGTTGATGATGTCGATCGTGAACATTTCATTAAACTACTTTACCTTTGTAATGGAAGCAGGCGCGTTGAATTGCGACTTTTGCCGAAGGAACAGTCCCCTTTTACTTGGGACCACGGAGAAACTCTAGTAGATATTGGAAGTTACTGTTTGATGCCAAACCACTTTCATTTACTATTGCACGAGAAAACAGAAGGCGGAATATCAAAATTCATGCTGAAACTGGTAACTGCCTATGTAATGTTTTTCAACCGAAGGCACAAAAGATCAGGTACGCTATTTGAGGGTAACTTTAAGGCGATTCATGCGAACGATGAACACTATTTGGAATACTTGTTCGCGTATATTCACCTGAACCCGATCAAACTACTGCAGCCAGACTGGAAAGATGTCGGGATCAACAATCTGACAAACGCCAAGCACTTCCTAGAGAGCTACACCTTTTCTAGTTACATTGACTACATTGGCAATACTCGCGATCAGGCAGGAATCTTAAATCGAAAAGCTTTTCCTGATTACTTTGACAACGTAAATAATTTTTCCGATTTCCATGATGAATGGCTTCAATACGGTAGTGAATATGAAATTTATGGGCGTGAGAAAATCACTACCTAATCATAAAGAAAGTCATTGATAAATGATTTTATCAACAAGTTATCCACCTACAGAGGGGAACCCTCTGTAGGCCTTGCTTCCTGTTTTCTGACAACATGATTAGTTTCCACTATTTTGAGCCTCCTGATTTACTATCGGTGTTTCTTGCTGACCATTACCGTACCTCACGTCATTATAATGCCCGAGAAAAATTATTCCAGCTAGCACCACAAGTACGATCACAAGAAATCCTGTGGATTCCTTCCAGAACATGCTGTCAAAATATTTTCTCATTTAATTAGCTCGAACAAATTAATTAGACTATTTTCCAAACACCCTTTCAAGAAACGCGTTCAAACTGTCGAACACTCCTCTTGGCTTCGGCACTACCACTATTCGTTTTTCTTTGGGTATCTCATCTATTATACTCACTTCGGAAGTTACCGCATCCACCGTTTCCACACTTTGAAGACCATCTCCGGTTGCTTCTTGCGTCGCCCGGACTGTATTTTTTTCACTTTTGAGCGCGATCTTTTGTAGGGACGCCGATCCATCCTTAGGAAATGCGTCCGGAATGGCGAGCATAACGGCGATGGCGTCCGCCTGTATTTGAGCAAGCTTTTTCTCATGATCAAAACGTGATGTTACTGAAGGTGTTTTGGGTGTGGTAGTAGCCCCCACTGCGACAACTGGCTTCCGGCCGGTTATCGCAATGGGAGCTACTGGTGTTGTCGAAGGAATTTTACTCTCTTCAGTCTTTGAGATCTTGTAATGGCTTCCAAGAACGTCAGTTCCGTCTGGAGCCATCAACCCGACTCTGCCGTCCCCGATTGTAAGCTTAGTGATTTCATTTGGGAAGATGAGTCTTTCGCCCGAACCAATAAGAGTATCCTTTGGGAGAGTGAACGACCCGACACCGGAAATGATTTTCCAGCCTCCAAGATTCACCTCTGTAGATCCCTGGTTGAGTACTTCAATCATGGAGCCATTGTCTCCGGCGGTCACACTGGCAACCTTCAATCTTGGTTCATCTATGATAACACTTGTTCTGCCTATCGCTTCGATTCCATTTTTGGAAGCATTCAAAATCAAAGTATAATGTCCTTTATGAAGATAAGTGTGCTTCACGAGAGCGCCCTCACCCGTAGTATCATCTCCAAATGACCATGCGAATTGAGTGTCTGTCACGGGCTTACCTTTCTCGTCATAAGCCGTGGCGCTAAAGGACATCGGCGAGCGTGTGAGTCCGATTCGTGCTCTTCCCGCGGACGCGACGAGACTTTGTTTAATCCTATCGCTTATAGTAACCGGTGCCGAACTATCGTGAGCTGAAATTTGGTCATCCGGATCTACTGACTTCTCGCTGGAATCAACCCTTTGACCTCGAGAATTTGATGCCGCGGACGTACCGCCTGAGCCACCATCTTTATCTGTATCTATCGATGCATCCATGACTACCGCTTGCATGTCTGCAGAATTAGCCGCCTCGGGTGTACCAGTAGCGGTGATCCAACCGTTCGAGCCTCTTTGAGCGGTCTCCTTCGTACTATTGTTGCCGACAACAGTCTCTCCTCCGATTTTCCAACCGTCACCTCCATCGACTTTGTCTATCACTGTTCCGCTTGTGTCCTTTAGAATCAAAGTTTCCCCCGAATTCGAAAGAGCGCCGACATATATCATGTCGGCACTCTTTTCTCCCACTGTTTCATCGCTCGTCCTTTCAAGTAAGTAATAAGCCCTGGCTCCTATACTACCTGCCAGTTTTACTATCCTAGGCGTTGTTAAATTTAATCCCCAATTTAGAGTCCACCCATCAAGGACAACCATTGTTTCATCAGGGTTATAAAGTTCAATCCATTCCGCATTCGAGTTTGAAGCACTCCCCATCCAAGCAATCTCATTTATCTGTACTGAAGCAGAAGAAACCGCCGGCACAATCATTGCCGCAATTAACAAGAGTGAAACTCTTTTCATCCAGCAATTATATACGGTCAACCAAATCGAAAACAGTGCATAACTATATACATAATAGAAGTGTATTTATTCAGAACTTATCCACACAATCAACTACCGCGGGGCAGAGCCCCGCGGTATGAGCGGAGGTCTGCCATCGTATAATGATAATTGTCGCAGGTCTGACATCGGCTTTCCTTGTTCTGCAACGTATTTTTCGACCACCTTCCAGTTCCCCCGCTCGCTGA
>JACRKE010000017.1 GCA_016215335.1 Candidatus Vogelbacteria bacterium
GCTTTCATTTGTGTTAGTGTAAACCGATTCTCGTTTCTTTCGTGTGTTGTGTGTGATGTGACGATTCAAAAACTCAGACGGCTGAGAGATTTTAGTGATGGCCGCAAAACCGACGGAAAATTAGTTTCGTAATTCACAGCTGGTGGTGCTACTGCGTCGGTTGCAGGCTCGGATACAAGTACTGCCGGCACCGACAATTCATGCTTCAAAACAGGTTTCCAGTTGTTCTTGAGGTACCCTACATACTTGGGTTCTGGAGTGATTGAATGAAGAAAATCAATCAACATGCTGGTCGCTACGCCGTATTCGTAAGCTCCAATGAGCTGTACTATCCCAGCCCTTAGATTGCCGAGACAAACGTCACTACCATCTTGGCCGAAAATGTGGGGATGCTGGTAGAAGTTTTGTTTCGTCAGCTCCTGAACTCGCTGATTGACGATGTAGAGCCTACCGCCATCTTCGAAGAAAATCTTGAAGTCACCAATTTCGTAGCGATCTCCGTCATGGGTAAGCCAGATAGTGTCTGTGTAGACCAAGATGCCGCTGCTGTTGACTGTTACCCGTCTGACGTGAGAGATTTTGTGGATGTCGTCGAATTCCTTGAGCAACCTTTCCTTTTCTGTACTTTGCCTGGTCTCGAGACCGACCTTTTGAGCATCTATCTCGTCGTGCTGACGCGTGCAATTGATGATAGTTTGTGTAGCGTTTGCTATGTTGCCCTTTAGCATCGCTAGCTCTTTTTCGAGTTTAGTAATCTGATTTTTCGTACGGACAAGGCACGCAGAAATGTACGCCTCCCGGCATCGGACTCTTTCCTCTTCTCTGGCCTTCATCAAGAACTCTTCCAGTTCAACATCCTTGCTTAGAGCAATGCGAAGCATTTTCGCGCAACCGTCATTGAACTCTGCAAGATGATCGTTCTCGATCCCTCTGTCGCCATTACATTCCTCGAAACGAGGAATTGCGATGTTGAATACCTTTTTCCCAACCAACACGATTCCATTTCCAGTCTCTAGGGTCTCCGCATCACCTTTGTTGATTTTACAGTTGATGCCGATATGCAGAGTTCCCTCTACTACAGGAATCGGCATTAGCTCATTGAAATGGAGCACAACAGAAAGATCCTCCGGCAACTCGAGTGTTCGCAGGTGTTCGATGATAAGACCAGATCGTCGATTGAAACAACTGGCACAACTACGGTTTGCACTACGCGAGAGTGTTATCTGCCCTTTACGCTTGCAGAGCAAGTAGACGTTCTCAATGTTGGTTGACCTCTGTTCGAGCGAGCCAACCTCCAGATCTAACGTACTGCAGAGCTTTTCGAGATCAGCGACGGGGAAAGAGATTCCTTCTGCATTCTCGGGTAGCGTGATTTGAGCGATAGTAGCCGTAACTCCATTCTGTTGCAACAACTCCAGTCGATCCTGATACCCCTTCAGAAACCCCCAAGCTCCATTTTCAACCACGTATCTCACCTCTCTCTATGTTACTAGGTTTAACCTATTTCAATGTCCTTGGTTTTTGTGCCAATGGCATACTAAAACAGACATATTAAATTGTCAATGATATTTTGAGTGAGAAAAGGGCTTCACCTGCATGCAGGTGAAGCCCTTTGTTTGTTTCCACTCCCGTTCTATCCAGCCGCGGCGACGGGATCCCTCGGGACCTCCTTCAGCGTGGGCTTGCCGGTCGCGTCCGAGGCAACGTCGATTCCGAGCTCGGAGATGCCCGCCATGATCTCGCCGGCCTTGCCCATGAAGATGTCGGTGAGGTCCTTGGTGGCACCCGTGAAGCCGAGCTCTGCCACGCGAGACACGCGGTCCGACTGCGGAACGTTGACCTTCTCACAGAGGAGAAGGGCAACGGCGCAGGCAAGTGCCGGCTCGATGGCCCTGCCGAGCTCGCTCTCGAAGAGCTTCCGCGGGTACTGGTCACCAAATGCCCGTCGGATGACCGAGGTGACGCCTTCGGCCGCCCTCTGGCTGAGCGAGATCTGTGTGCCGATGGCTCCGGCCGCGATGAGGCGCTGGAGCGCTGGACTGCCGAGGATTGACTGAGCCGCGAACGACTCATCGCACCTCGAGCACTTGAGTTCCCCGTTCACCCTGGGGGTGTTACACTTGGAGCAAACCATGCGATCCTCCTTTCAGTAGGATCTTCGGAGTAGATGGAGGCGCATTGCTCAAGGCCACCATGGCCTTCCACAATTCCTCCCAGAATTCTAGTAGTATAATGATCTGATTGGTTATTGATTCCTAGAGAGACTATACACAGAGGCTATAATGCTGTCAATACAACGCTTATGGACGATCAAAAAATGCTTATGCCAGTGATTAGCGAAAAGACAAAACCAGCTATCATAGAAAGTATCCCACCACCCACCCACAGCAAAAGGATGACTAGAAGTAGATAGTTCTTGCTCATAAACTCTTCAAGCCATGCATACCTGTATGAGAGAAGACTGAAAAACACTTTGGAACCGTCCAGTGGCGGGATTGGGATTAAATTGAACACTGCAAGAATTATGTTTACAAAAGTGATAAGTACGATTAGCGATTGGGCCGGACCTGTGACAAGGCCAAACCTAAGCGAGAGGCCAAACACAAGTGCAATAAAAAGGTTAGACAATGGTCCGGCCGCGGCCACCGCGGCCGGACCCCATTTCCCAGCCTGCAGGTTGTAAGGATTATAAGGAACCGGTTTGGCCCAACCGAAGGTAAAGCCCGCTACGGAGGTCACAATGGGAACAATAATGGAACCGATAGGATCTAAATGTTTAAGAGGATTCAATGTAAGTCTGCCGGCCAACTTTGCTGTCGGGTCGCCTAAAAGGTAAGCCACATATCCATGAGAAATCTCATGAATAACGACTGACATGAGTAAAATCGCGAGTGAAATTATGACTGTTGTGACTTGCGTATCCATAGTGGCATATGATAGCATGACTGGACTATGTCGCGCATCTGCATAACATGTAGCAAGGGCTCAATAATTGTTGGTAACTACAGCAACCGTGTTCGCGCTACCAAATTCAACCCCACGGGCGATAAGCGTAAATTTCCTAATCTACAATGGGCAAAAACATCTCTTGGGAAAAGAATCAAAATCTGCACAACCTGCATGCGAAAGAATAAAAATTTGGAGTATAAGGGGTAAATACAGGCAGTGGTAAGTAGGCAGTAGTAAAAATACTCTAAACTTCAATCAAAAATAACCGCTGAACGGCGGTTATTTTTGATTGTATACAATTAAGTATTCTGCTACTGCCTACTGCCCACTGCCCATGCTTACTTACTACTGCCTAAATCTAATTCGCCTTAAACTCATCCATTATGGTCTTTCCATCTGCTCCGAGAAGAGGCAGATCTTTGCTTGGCGAAAAATCGGAGAAATCTCCATCGTCTGCGTGAAGCATAATCATATACGTGTATCCTGGCAATGTTGCTCTCATTAGGGGGACTTCGACAGCCGAGGTAGCGGGACCAAAGTGCTTCGCTCCGAGAATCTTTCCTAATTTACCATCCATGTAATCGTGCACAGCGACCCATCCCTGTCGGTCAAGACTGGCGAACGCAAGAACCATCCTGCCAGCTTTTTGGTCTGCAGCGGAAACGGCACTTATATTGCTTGTTTCTGACTTGATTATTGCGGAGACGGGCTTAACCTCAATTTTCAAAGGCTCTTCAGTTATCTTTATCGACTGTACATTACTCAGAGACTCTTCAGCTTTTGAAGTTTCTCCGCTCGACGGCTCCGGTGAAGCAGTTACACCAAGCGATGTTTCAGTCGCGTCATTACCACTCGGCGCCTCCACAACCTTGGCGTTGTTTGAAAATCGCCCGAAACCGAAACCGATTATTATGCCCAATATCGCAGCTAATATGACTTTGTTAGTGTCATTCATGTTTGTACTGTTTTATCTCTTTTAATTATGCCTTTAATGCCGTAATTATATGCGAAATACTGTTTATGTACAGTTTGCACGAAATCCTAAATATGTCATGATGGTTATTGATTATTTACCCTTTATTTATAAAATGAGCGATCAAAACAGTATTGAAGAATTAGAATACGAGCGCGAAGAAAAAGAGTGTCATCAGTGCGGTCATTTTCCATCGTCTTGCATTTGCGGATGTAAGATATGTAAGAGAAACACACCGGAACCGAAACCTAAAGAAACCAAAAGAGATGAAATCAAAAAAGACACACAAGTGAACGAGGACGACTCAGAAAATAGTTGTTCTATATGCGGGCACAAGCCTTCGGAATGCGACTGCGGATGCAATGAATGCGCGAGCAATAAGTAAATTTTATAATTCATAGTTTGAAGAGACCATCGGAAAACAAGAAGCAAGGCTTCTAGTCTGGTAAAAAATCTTTACGATTAGCCGCATAGGTTACTGTACAAATTAAGAAGCCTTGCTTCCGTGTACGTTTTCAGCCGGTCTGTTTTACTTAAGTGAAATTGTCTCGCCGTCACTTTCAAAAACTATTGTCCCATCTTCATCAGTTCGAAGAGTTTGAATCTCAAACTTTTCTAAGATGTTGAGTGTCTCTTTGGCTGGGTGTCCATATTTGTTGTCTATCCCTGAAGAGATTACTGCGTATCTGGGCGAAACATATCCGACAAATGATTCAGTGCTTGATGTCTTTGAACCGTGATGTCCGACCTTCAAAATGTCACTCTTTAATTTTGCACCGTCATAGGCAACAAGATATTGCTCCAAAGGCCTCTCCATGTCTCCCGTGAGCATTACAGCAGTTTTGCCGTAGTGTAGTTGCATAACCAACATTCCATCGTGCGGAGTTTCCTTCGCGACATCGTGGCTTGGAAGCAAGGCGTCCAAGTAAACTCCACCGCCCATGTTTATTCTCATGCCACGCTTTGCAACAATCTTCTTAACACCGAAATTTTCCAATAGATTTTTCCACAATGTAAATTCCGAACTGACGCCACCCGTTCCAGAAGTGACACCAACTCCGACAATATACCTTTGCAAAACTTCATCGAGCCCTGCAACATGATCGCTATGCGGATGAGAAAGCACAAGAACATCAATGGTGCGGTCGTAAAAAGCCATCACTTCTCCGAGACTCTCCAATACTTTTTTGTCCGGTCCACCATCGAGAAGAAGCTGGTTGCCATTCGGCGCTTCAATAAAAATACCGTCACCCTGTCCGACATCAAGGAAAGCAATGGTCAAAATACCTGCCCTATTCTCTCGAAAAGTAGCGTACCAAACTATCAGGTTGGCAGAAATTAGGAAAAGAATTAAACACTTGCGCCAGTGACTTGAAACTTTTTTAACAAGATTTTTCACAAAGGAAGTATACATCCATAAAGAAGAGTTGCGAAAAATTCGTGGGTTATCTAAGCCGGGGCGCTTGAGGGCGGTTGCCCTCAAGTTGGCCTCGGCTGTTTTGAGTCGTTAGAAGACTCGGTGTATTCAGTGCAAAAGTCATCTCTCCGACTCCCCTCCTTTTTTGGTAGCGGTAGCTGCCGCTAACCTCTGCCAGAAAGGGTCATTGATCCATGCTGGCGTTGGGGTGGGTTTGGTTATTTCTTCCGGCTTCCCGACACTGATAATCCTATTCGGGATGAGAATCATGACCCTCACCTACCTTTCGGACCTGGTCCGATTTAATTATCCTCTCATTATGAACATTTTGTCCACATAGTTATCCACTACACAAGACAGTCTTGTGTAGTGTTCAAATCGCTGATAATTTTATTTTGTCCTGCCTCGTTTTTCTGATTACCCATAAGAACAAAAACATATAAAGCAATATCATGCCCACTAGCGGTAGCTTAAACTGCACCGAGGCGTATGGAATAGTTGAAAATATTCTGACCACCGTGAGCAGGTATTCAAGCAGAAGATAGGAAATGTAGGCAAACGGCAGTGAAAGAGTCACGGAGACAAAACCCGTTATGCCGGTAACGAACCCAAAAAACATTGTGGCTGGGATAAAAGCAAGAATTAGCAGATTAACCGGCAGGGCAACGAGCGAAAGATTTCCCATCTTGTGAAGAATAAATGGAAGCACAAATAGTTGTGCGGAAAGCGTGGAACACGTCATCTCTCTTAACTTAAGTTTTAGAGTAATCCATTCGAGCTTTGGCTCAAACAGCATCGGTCCGAAAATTATCCCAAGTGTGGCAAGAAATGAAAGTTGAAACGAGAGATCAAATACTAGAAGTCGCGGATTTACTGCGAGCATGGCCAGACCAGCGAATACGAGAGCTCGCCACATATTATTGGCGCGCCCGCTCGCTCTCGCTATTATTACGACCAAAGCCATAATCGCAGCGCGTACCGCCGTGGCAGATGCACCGGTCATGATTGTGAAAAGGACGATACCCACGACCCCAAAAGCGAAACCTGCAGTACGCGGCAAGAACGAAAGTAGCTTTGAAATTGTGTCGGCCACAATAGTAATGTTGTAGCCGGAAAGCGCCACTACATGAGACACACCCGTTATTCGAAATTGCTCGACTAGTTTTTCTGGGAGCGAACTCTTGGCTCCAAGGAGTAAACCTCCCATGAATGCGGAGTGCGGTTCTGGAATTACCCGCCCTATGTTTGATGTAAACGCGTTTTTAAAAATGAAAAGTTTTGTTCTCATCCAATTCCCCTCTCCCTTCGAGAGCAGTTTAATTCTCGGCTTAAACATCTGATAACTTACGCTCTCTTTTGCCAAATAACCCACCCAATCAAAATTTTCACTAATGTTTCCGGGTATTTTAAGCTCGCCATAAAGGGCTAGTTTGTCTCCATACTCATATCGAGGATAAAGCGAGGCATAAACGTATACTTTTTCATTTAAAAGCTCAGTAGGGGTAACCAGGCTAAGAATGAATCGTTGGCTTCCATTTTTTGTGTCAGGCTCGTTGTCCACCATTCCTTCATAGGTCAACTTAGATTGATCGGGCGCGCCTACTGGCGCGCCCGATCCGCTAAGGTCGTATCTTAATAACCCAAGTCCGAACGAAATCAAGAATACGGCCGTAGTAAAAAATATCAGCTTATCTTTCTCCGCTAAAAAAATCACTCCGATAATTAAGACCAAAACAGAAAACGCCCATCCAAAATCAAAAAATGAATGA
This sequence comes from Candidatus Vogelbacteria bacterium, assembly GCA_016215335.1. Lineage (GTDB taxonomy): Bacteria > Patescibacteriota > Minisyncoccia > Phycocordibacterales > JACRKE01 > JACRKE01. Next base: position 7,109 of record JACRKE010000017.1, read on the forward strand.
GCGAAAATACCTAAAACAAACCCGGCGACAGACAAAGCGAAGTATCTGTCACGGGTCATTGCGAATTTTCTAATTACTTAGATAATGAAGAATTTTGTTCTGGCCTGCCGTCAATTGCCTCGTTTGAGAGACGATCTGCTTCTTGATTTTGCTCACGCGGAATGTGTATAAACTTTATTTTAGGGAAAAAAGCCACTCGCATATTCCATATCTTCATAAACTGTGGCCAGAGCGTAGGTTCTTTAATTTGATAAACACCCGTGAGCTGCCTCTGCGCCAATTCAGAATCCATTCTCACTTCGATATTCATGCTTTTGACCTTGGCCTCACCAAACATTTTTTTGATAGTTTCAAGACCCAAGATTATAGCCTCGTACTCCGCGAAATTGTTGGTTTGAATGCCAAGCAACTTCGTAGACTCTTTCAAAACTTTTCCGGTTCCATCAGTAATATAGGCCCCCGCACCGGCAATGCCAGGATTATTGCGCGAAGCGCCGTCCGTATAAACGATTACGTCTGCCATAATGAAGATATTGTAGCACGAATGAGTTCTATTTGGACATATAAATCAGGTAACCTTACTGCTTGATTTAACCTAAGCAATTTAGATATGCTCTAATTTATGTCAATTATTCTCAAGCGAAGTTCTGTACGATATCCGAAGGTTGATTTTTCCAGATGGCAAAGTAGATCTATTTTGTCTCCCACTTCCGGTAATTTGTGCTTCGAGAAAAATTTGATCGCAGATACTGTGCCCAGCTTCTCTTTTCGTAAATTGATTTGCAGGTGTCCACCTTCCTTGCCAAACATCTTCGAACTTGCAATTATCGCATTTTCAATTAGAAAGACCGGTTTTAAGTTTCCAACACCAAAGGGACCCAACATCGCAATCTCATCAAACATCTTCCATGTAACATCGTCTGCAACTATCTTCAAGTCGGCCAATCGCTCTTGAGGCCCCTGACCAATCTCACCGTTTTTTGGAAATCCGGTTTCCAAAAAACGGTGAGCCTCCATGAGTTTTTGTTCAAGCCTTTCGATCTGCTCTTCTGTGCACGAAAATCCACCGGCAAACTCATGGCCACCGACATCGCTAAAAGCTCCGTCGGCGGCCCTCATCAATTCCACGATATTTAATACTCCATCCGATCTGCACGACCCTTTTATTTCTGGCGAACCTTCCATCCCCCAGACAAAGGTCGGCTTTCCAAACTTTTCTACAAGTGCCGACGCCGCAAGTCCCAGTAATCCAGGCTTCCACTCTTTTTTACCAACGACAATTATGGGTCTGTCTTGTTTAATTTCTACGAGCGACACCGCTTCATGAACCATCTCTTTGACTAACTTTTTCCTAAAATTGTTTAACTTCACCAGCTCTTCTGCCTTGCCTGCCGCGAGCGAATAATCTTTAAGCGAAAGCATCAGGAACGCGTCTCTAGGTTCTCCTAAACGACTGGCGGCATTAATAACAGGTCCTATTGAAAATCCGACATCATCTTCACTAAAGTGTTCACGACTTATGCCCTGCAGTTGAATGAGGTGCGACAGTCCGGGACGCTCTGTTTTTTTAAGCACTTTTAAACCGTAGGTAGCAAACACACGATTCTCCCCCACAAGTGGAACCATGTCAGCAATGGTGGCGAGGCCCACTACGTCAAGAAGCCACTTTTCCCACCATTCCGGCACGATAAACATTTCTTTAGGTATCTTCTCTGTGGGCAATAAATTCCATTTTCTAATAAGTGCTTGAACTAATTTAAAGGCCACTCCCGAACCGCATAGCTCACGGAAGGGATACGTCTCACCTTTTTGTTTAGGATTCAAGATTACGTAAGCCGAAGGCAAGACTTCGGGTGGCTCATGGTGATCAGTAATAATCACATCTATTCCGAGCGTGTTCGCGGCCTTCACTTGCTCTACATCTGTAATGCCGTTATCGACCGTAATCAAAACTTGGCATCCAGACGAAGCAAGTTCCTTGATTGCAGAAGAGTTAAGTCCATAACCTTCTCTGTGTCTGTGAGGAATGTAAATCTCGAAATTTTTATATCCTATCTTTTCAAAAAAATCATTAAGTACAACAGAACCCGGAATTCCATCACAATCGTAATCAGCATAAACAACAACTCTTTCCTCTCTCTTAATAGCCAGTAAAATCCTTTCCACAGCCCTTTCCATTCCAAGCATCAGAAATGGATCGTGCAATCCTTTATAAAAATCCGGGCCGATAAAGACATCTGCCGCTTCTTTTGTTCTAACGCCCCTATGCCATAACAAATGTCTCTGCGTTTCAGTCAAGTGATTCAGCTCTTCCTCGGCATCCTTTGAAATCTGCTCTCGAACTTTCCACTGTTGTTTAGTCATAAATTTGAGTGTAAGATTGAATTATAGCATGCCAAAATGTATCTTCTGTAAAATAATAGCCGGTGAGATACGGTCGACTAAAGTCTACGAAGACAACGTTGCTGTCTCATTTCTTGATATTCGCCCAGAAGCGGCAGGACACCTACTGGTAATCCCGCGTGAACATTATCGCTGGGTGTGGGACATTCCGAATATCGGAGAGTTTTATGATAGAGTTGGCAAAATAGCTAACGCTCAAAGAAAAGCATTCAACACAGAGCAGATAATTTCTCGTGTTGTCGGCGAAGACGTAGCCCACGCTCACGTTTGGCTCATTCCGGCAACCAATGGAGCATCGCGAACCTACACCTATAAACCAGGCGAGACAGAAGAAGTGGCTGAAAAGATCCGTAAAGCCCTAGAATAATAAATACTGAACACATAACTTATCCACATACAGAGGACATACAGAGGGTTCCCCTCTGTATGTGGATAACTAAAGTGAGTTTGCGGTCTTAACTATTTCTGAAAATTGTTTAGAGTCGAGACTTGCGCTACCGACAAGCAGTCCTCGGATTGAAGCCTGTTCCAGATAACTTTTGCAATTCTCTGCGTCCACTGAACCGCCGTATAATATCTGAATGTTTTTCACTTCTTTGAGACCTATTTTGCCTGTCAGAAGTTTCAGAATGTAGATCGCCATCTCGTTCGCTTCTTCAGGAGTTGCCGGTCGGTCTCCGTACGCACTTATGGCCCACACCGGTTCGTAGACAAAAGCTATTTCTGGAATCCTTTTGCGAGTCACCTTGTCTAGACTCTCCATGAGCTGCTCTTCAATGTACTTAAGGAAAAACCCGTGTTCATCGCGACTCTTCTCGCCGATACACAAAACAGGTCTCAAGCCAGCGTCGAATGCATTGTTTATTTTCCTTGCTATTTGAGCACTTGTTTCTCCCTGTTCTCGTCTTTCAGAATGACCTAAAATTACATACTTAGCTCCGACATTCGCAACCATTTCTGCCGAGATTTCGCCGGTATGATGACCTTTTTTGTCGTGACAGATGTCTTGGGCACCTAAAAACAAGTTTGTAGTTTGTAGTTTGTAGTTTGTAGATAATACAGATAAATAAATGCTTGGGGGACAGATTACTGTCTGGACTTTGTTACAACCTTTTATGCCTATCTTAATCCCATTAAATATATCTTTAGCCTCCGCAACGTTATCCGGATTCATTTTCCAATTTGCTATTACTATTTTCTTAGAAGTAGACATGGTTCAACTATATCACATTTATCCATGAGTGATTTCCACAGACAAGAAAATGAAAATGACCCCTAGGGGTCATTTTCATTTGTGATTTCAAGTAGAAACAATCTCTTCTATTGTGCGTTTAATTTATTCAACTCCGCTTGCAGTAGTTTAATCTGTTCGAGGAGTGAAATTATAAGCGCTTGGGTCGAAGTCGGCTGTGCCGGCGAGACTGAAGCAGGGGGCAGTGAAGGCGCGGCTCCAGTCTGTCCGAGCATCTTGCCAACTTCATTCAATTTTGCTCTTGTTTTTGGACCAACGACACCGTAACCCGTATCTCCATTCTTGGCTATCCCCCATTTCTCCTGGAATTTTTTAATAGCCTTAAGCGTAAGTCCTCCAAACGTCATTGTCTCCCGACCGGATGAACCTACACCGCTTGAAGATATTCTTGTAGCGGGGTCGCTGTTTAGAATCACCTGGATGCTCTTCACTTGATCCGATGTCTGACCTACCGAGAAAACTCTTGTAATCATCACTACTGGAGTCGAGGGGGTAATGACCGTTGAAGACGAACCTGATACTGCAGACGGGGTTGTCAGTGAAGGTTTCACAACTGTTGGGGCAACTATACTGGGTGTCGTAACGACCGGTGTCGCTACAACTGTGGGTGTAGTGACTGTTGAACCACCGCCACTACTGCTTGTACTGCCACTCCCACTGCTACTGCTTCCGCTACTTCCTCCAGTAGCCACACAAGAGTTGCTTAACAACTGTACCGTTACGGTCGTTGCGCTTCCTCCGGACTGGGTAATGTTCAAAGTTGATTGTCCTCCAGATCCGCAACTTACGGAGTAAGATGTAGCTGCTGACGTTCCGCTAAGAGAGTAAGTTTTGCCTGCAGTAGAGGTCACAATGAGAGAAGATCCGGATAACATCTCCACCGAAAAGGATGTCGAACCAACAGTGAGGCTTTGAACGGATGCGGTCGAACCGCTTACGTTCAAACTGTCCGACCCAACCAGTACTATGGCTGATGTAGTCAGTGATACGTCGTTATAAGCCGCCATTGCAAGTCCGGGAAGCACAAACGTGAGAGCAAGTGCAACCAAAAACTTTTTTTTGTTAATAATCATGGGAGCGAAAAGTTAAATTAATAATTTGCTCCGAGATTATTTAACGGCCATGAAACTAATAGCCTTCCCATCTGCTACACCAGATGCGCCATTCCAATCATTGTTGTAAATCATGAAGCCAATCTGGTTTCCCGCGGCAGTGGTAGATGCTGACTGTATAATAAGATTATTCTGTAGATTAGCAGCCTGAACCAAAACACCATATGCGGATGTTAGTCCCGTAGCGGTACATGTCGCATATGCAGTAGTTGATGCGGATATAGTTACGGCGTCAAGCACGCAAGCTCCAAATATTAACCCACTTATGGTTGTTCCGCCATTGCCGGCTCCAATAGATAAGAGAGTAGTCGTGGCATTGACCAAATTGGTTCTGCCTGTCACACCGAGAGTACCGGCTACGGTCGCGTTTCCAAGCATTGCTGCTACCTGCCCTGATCTACCAATATTGATTGTTGTCGCGGTTGTGGTACCGATATTTAGTACACCGCCAGAAGAAGCGTCGAGTCCATATGCGGCTGGAACGAATATGTTGTCGTACGTTGTGAGTCCGCTCGTAAACAGTGCCGTCGTGGATGCCTGCAATGTGCCTGTGAACAAGTTGACGTCTGTCGCTGCATTACCGAAAGTTCCATTTCCGTATGTTAACAAGTTACCTCCAACCATAGCCGTAGAAGAAGCTTGGAACGTTCCCCTAAGGACCATAGAGCCGTCTGCGCTGGTTGTTGCATATCCGTTAACATCAAGTACACCATTCATGGTAAGATCCCCAGTTGCGGACAAAGTACTCCCCGAGTCTCCATAACCACCACCCACGGCAAATGACGTCGCTGCGGTTTGTGTCGGACTAAAGGTACCTGTAACTGTGAGATTACCTACGACGGTTGACGAAGCAGATGAAATGAAACCGTTAGACATAGTGGCGCCCGTCATAGATGTAGTAGCCGCGCCAAGCGTGATTGTACCGTCTGTTGCGTTAGTTATTGTTTCAGCATTTTGAAGAGTGATTGTACCATACGATGTGAGTCCGCTCGTAAACAGTGCTGTCGTGGATGCTTGTAATGTTCCCGTGAACAAATTCACATCAGTTGAAGCATCTCCAAAGGTCGAGTTGCCGTAAGTTGTGAGTCCGCTTGTAAACAATGCTGTCGTGGATGCTTGCAATGTTCCCGTGAACAAATTCACATCAGTTGAAGCATCTCCAAAGGTCGAGTTGCCGTAAGTTGTGAGTCCGCTTGTAAACAATGCTGTCGTGGATGCTTGCAATGTACCTGTGAACAAATTGACGTCTGTCGCTGCATTGCCAAATGTTGAATTGGCATAGGTATTAAGATCACCTCCAAGCAATGAAGTGGAAGAAGCTTGAAGCTGGCCTGTGAACAGTTGAACGTCCGTGGACGCGTCGCCAAATACGCCATTACCATAAGTTGTAAGAACTCCGGTCACCTGTGCGGTGCTTGATGCCCAAACAGCACCGGTGAGAGTAGAGGCTCCCGTGACGGTGAGTGTACCCTCTGTACTAATATTGGTACTTATGGTTGAAGATGCTAAAGCACCCTCGACTCCGACCAACATAAACGCAAACGATAAGGCAATTACGCCAATTTGCTTTAGAACTTTTTTCATACAAAGCTAGTTATAAATGCTAATTAAATAAATACAAACTAATAATTTCTCCGTAGAGATAAAACAAAAAACGAGCACGAGTCCGTCTACAACTCCAGTCTAACATTAAACTTTATTGTTAGAAAGAAATGAGGTGGAAAACCTGTGGTAAACATTGCAATTATTCAACCTATTTTCCAACCTCGCGCCACGATTGAATACTATAGCCGGAAGACAGCAAGGGAAAATTGGGAGGCGGCGCGTACAACAAATTAGCATCGTAGATTATGTTGCGTGTTATATAGCCGGTGCTGTCTGTATAAGAAAAACCGTAACGAGCGTTTGATGCCAACATGCCGTAGAGCGTCAAGGACGAACGTGCGTGATAAGGCGCGCAACGATTTTGTCCTTCAGGTGGCCTATAGTAATAGCGCCCTGCTCTTCCATTTTTTGCTATTAGAGCGGCATCGATGCGTAATGTGTCCGCACTTACAAGACCTACATTTATATTCTCTTGTCCTATAAGTCCTATAGAATCTTGTCCGTTATAATTGGTGTAGAGCAGACTGCTATTTATAGTTATACTCTTGCCCTGACCCTGATTTTCCGGAAATTTACCCGCCGCAATCGTAATGCGCGCTCCGTCTATTCTGCCATCCACCCAGAGATTGTCTTCAGCAAAGATTAAACCGTTTTGAGGAAAAACATAATTAGCAACAAAAGTTTCGCCTTGTACAGACCAGCCCCCCCATCCATTTTGACCGGTTACTTTAGGACAGCCGTTCGGTACGGGCGCGAGCGAATCAACTCTATATACATCCATAGTATCATTCGGCTTCAAAACAAAATGATATCCCGACTTTCCGGATGCAGGAAAATATAATCCGCTCGTTTCTGCTTCAGTTTTGAAATCTGAAAGATCGTTTGTAATAGAAGTGAAATCAACCGCCGGCAATGGAAATTCCCGACCGGACATAAACACATCCGGCCGATCTTGTATGGGAGTAGGTGGAACAGGATCCGCCGGAGATACCAACGTGTACACTCCGTGTCTTGTACTACCACTGTAGTCAGGGTCATTATAGGTAGCGAGAGCGCTCGAAATAATATTGTGTGCCAAACCGTCAAAATGAATCCCCCCGTTCGCGTGAACAGGACCAAACACTTCAGTACCCGCTCCCATTCGTAAGGTTGCGTTGGTCAAAAGTGAAAACTTGGCAATAGACTGAATAGCAAGCTCTGCTTCAATAGTACGACTCACGGTTGGATCAGAAACGACAGTGCCCGTTGACCTCAAGATGACCTTTGTACTTCCTGGTATGGGTGGAGTGATGCTAAGCGAAAATTGTCCGATCTTCACGCCATTCTTATCGTTCATGTTGTGAACATAAGGTCCGGAATTAGAAGTACCGTCCTTAAAATCTTCCGGCGAATGCGCCAGATGCCATCTGTAATATTCGATCCCCGCCTCAGCTACCTGAAACGCCTGCTCGCGAGAAACGGTTTGGGCTGTAGCTTTTAGATTGACTCCAACCCAGTTTATTAGTCCAGCGATAATTACGATGGCGATAGTTCCGAATATGAGTGCTTGAATCAAAAGCGAACCCTGCTTTGAATTAGGTTGTAGGTTGTAGGTTGTAGGTTGTAGAGGATGCACACGAGGTTGTAGGTTGTAGGTTGTAGGTTGACTTAAATATTGGGGGCACGAAATAACTTCGTTTTGTAAAATGTCAGTATTTTGAATTTCATTAATATGCCTTTTCATTCTAGTGTTTCCTACAACCTACTCACTACAACCTACAACCTGTGTCAAAGATTATCTTTGAGATTCCTTGGAACCACCTCGCTCTCATTCGTAAAAATCGCAGGGGCGCGCCTTGGATCGGCGTCTGCTGAAATCCGAATCCTAATCAAACGGATCAACTTTATGTCGACAGGGCTTTCAAGAGCAGTGAGTGTCGGCTCGTAACCCGCAGGATAATATGAAAAGATTGGCGTGCTGGTTGAAACGACATTGTGAACAAGTTGAACAACCTGTTCATTTAAACTGTTATAAATCGCCGGAATTCCAGAAGACTCCGTGACCCCCTTCTTTAAGATAGTGCCGTCAATAAAGTATCTGATCCGCTCACGTTTGCCATCGCGGTTTCTATCGCTGAAAAACGCGACTTCACTGCTTGTCGCTATTTCTATGGGATAGGCGCCGGAATCCGAAGATTGAATGGAGCGCATTTCAGCCACAATCTCCCGCAGAAACTTGCGCTCGTCTTGTTCCACCTTAATACTGTCGCGCGTGGTACCGTAAAGCTTGAAAACATCTGTCTGAAAATTTACCACTACAACAATCATAAAAATAAATACAGCGATGGAGACGAGCAATTCAACCAAGGTGAAACCTTGATTAGTTTTCAGACTGCAGTTTTTAGTTTTTAGAGAAGACATGTAAGCTAATTTACTGGACTCAGATTATAATCGAGTCTCTGCCACTCATCTGTAATTTTGACATCCTCGTCTGTTACAGTCTGATAGCCTTCTTTGGTTAATGTGAGCAGATAATTTGATGCGCCGGATGACAAGCCGTCGAAAAATACTTGGCCTGCCGGTTCGCAACCTGTAGGTGAGGTGCTTGTAGAAACTTTCGTAGATGAATAAGCTCCACGAGTCAAGCTTGCGCTCACCCCGGCCAGAGCACCGCCTGAAGCAGAATTTTTCACATTTACCAAAAGTCCGGAACCATTCCTGTGAACCATTATGGCCTTTACACTGTTCATTGTATCTGGTGCCACGTTAATTCCAAGTTGCGGAACGGTGCCCGCGATGGTCTTTGAAGAATCTTTTGACAGGAGATTATAACTATCCCACTCCAGAACACCGACGTTCACGATGCCTTCAGTATTTGATACGTAGTCCGTATCAACTTTGTAGATCGGCGTCCCATTGTTCCTGCCCCCGATTAATTTATCTCCGCGTAAAGTTATTCTTTTATTTGGAAGGAAGGCGCAATCTTCTCTGATTGTGTCGAGAGTAAGCGAGCCCATCTTGTCTATTGCGAGAGTCACATGAGTAATTTGCCCGGCGCTTATAGTAGCCGGAGGCTTAACAGGATCCGGATTCTCTTGTGTCGCGGAGTATGTACTATCTGTCGAATACCCGCTCTTGGTGGCTGAAACATTGTACGCCAAGATCCCCGCCGGCGCACCTACCAGCATATACTCGCCTTGATTGTTTACATTCTCTGTAATATCTATCGCTGGAGTCGCCCCTGAATTCAATATTCTCACAGTAGCACCAGGCACTACCTCACCTTTTGAGTTAATAACGGAAATTCGCAGAGCTCCATCAGCATCTGTGTCTTCCGGCCCCCTCGGCGAAACGTATGTTGTAAATGAAAGCGGAACATAGTTCTTACAATTCGGACAACTGATCGTGACTTCCGCCAATTTATAATCGGCCGGCGAAAGATCGTTCGGAGTTCCGCCTACAGTGCCATCGAATGGATCATCCACATTTCTTACTGCAGTGACCATATTAAATGCAAAGCCATCACGCGAAACAGTGTCTTCGCGAGTAATTTTGCCTGATGGAAGCCCACCCGCAATGCCAACATCCAGATAGGGCAAGTTTCGAATTATTTCAATTCTCTCATTGCCGAGCATTGTCGCGGTAGTCCGAGCCCTAGAGGCCAACGTGGAGCCGATGACGACAGCAAAAGCCTGATACGCGGCAATGGCTACAACGGCAAATACCAAAGCCCCAACCAAGGTTTCTACTAAAGTAAAACCTTGATTAGGTTGTAGGTTATAGGTTGTAGGTTGTAGGGAATTACGCTTCCAATTCATGGACAATTTTATTTAGCATTCGCATTACTTCGTCTAAAAGATTCTCGATCTTTAGGCATGCTTCCAGATTAGCAAATTTTTCTCTTTTGGAGATTTCTAGCTGGGTTTCCAATTCGGCACCAGATCCATACGCGATCAACATAAAATTGCGATAGTCTTTTCTACTTCCTCTTCTACTACCTTCTGCAATGTTAGACGGAATAGAAACTGCTGAACGTCGCATTTGAGACGTAATTCCGAATATTTCTTCTCTGGGAAATTTCCTTGTAAGTGAATAAACAAATGACACTACCTCCATCGATTTCTGCCAAACGATCAGGTTTTTGTACGATTGTGCCTGTGGCATTTTTTTGCATTTTCTACAACCTACTCACTACAACCTACAACCTAGTTAAATCGAATTTCCTATTGAGTAAATCGGCTGAATAATCGCTATCGCGAAGAAACCGACGGCAAGTCCTATAATAATCATAAGCACCGGCTCAATAATGGTAGACATATCCTTCGTCGCCTGGGATACTTCCTCTTCATAAAATACGGCGACTTTCATAAGCATCTCGGCGAGTTTACCTGTCTCTTCGCCTACTTCAGCCATTTCACCGAGAAGAATCGGACAAACTTTCTCGTTCATTTGAAACGCGCTCGCGAGCGGTTCACCCTTTTGCACGAGCGCCTTAGCTTCATCGATAATATCCCTGAAATACACGTTCTTTAGTGCGCGCTTAGTAATTTCGAGCGCTTGTACCATATCCACCCCTGAAGTTATGAGAGATGAAAGCGTACGAGCAATGGTAGCCGCGTTGGTCTTTTTTGAAAGTTCACCAATAAGAGGTAAACGTAAAATTATCTTGTGCACCACTCTTCTGCCAGTATTTGTTCTGACCCACATGACAAGCAGAATTATGAGGGCAATAAGCATAATCATAATCGCTACCAGATTGTCGGAAATGACCTTACTTGAATTCAATATAAGTCGCGTCGCAAAAGGAAGGTCTGTGCCAAACTGGCTGAATGTGTTAGTAAGAGTGGGTACGACGTAGATCATCATGAGAAAACCAATGACAATCATAAGAGAAATGATCACTGCTGGGTAAATCATTGCCCCGCGAATCTTTTTCTGTAGTTGATAGGTTTTCGCAAGTTGCTCGTTTACTATAGAAAGTGAACTGGGCAAGTTGCCAGATTGCTCACCCGCTTCAACCATGGCCGAGAAGACCGAGGGAAAGACATCAGAATGTTTCTCGAGGGCGGCGTTCAAACTGGAGCCATTATTCACCTCTTTAATTACATCATCTAAAATACGTTTAAAGCGCAGGTTCTTGGTCTGTTTTAGCAATATTCCAAGCGCACGCGAAAGTGATAAACCAGCGCCGATCATGGCGCTCAGATTACCAGCAAAACCGATTTTGTCTCTAAGACCGATGCGAATTATGCGTTCATTCCAATATTGAAATCCACGAGCATGACGTAGGCGTGTTACATCTTCCACAAAAAAAACCATAAGACCCTCTTTTTTGAGGTCATGCGCAAGTTCAAACTTGTCTTTGGCATCACGCTCACCTTCCGCAATTTTTCCCTCCGCATCAGAGGCCTTATAGTGAAATCTAATCATCTTATTAGAAAGTTACGCTATTTATGTACCTCCGAAGCCCCTTCACTCCACCCCCAGTATATATTCGGATGGGTGTTACATTCGGGTCAGATATGTTTACGAGAGGAATGCTGTACACCTTTGTACCTTTTGTGATTCTAAGTGGGGACGTAGGCGTAACTCTA
>JACRKE010000018.1 GCA_016215335.1 Candidatus Vogelbacteria bacterium
AAAAAACTGGTCGCGCGCAAAATCAGAAATGCAGAGAAAACTTTTTTGCTGGGTGGCGAGTGGTAGCGAGCGGCGGCGGGCTGGCTTCCTTAGTCGGGATCGGTTTGGTAAAAAGTTCGGATTTCATTCAGGAGGGACAGCCAACAAGGATAAGATTGAAAGGTTGCCTCGCGGCTTCGCCGCTCGGCATTGAATTTGGCGAGGATTTGCCAGTCATTTCTGAACGAAACCGAAACCGCTCGCTCCGTGAGTTGGGGGTTCATTCCGCAAAGCGGAATACAAATGAAATTTGTGAGCCGACATTTTCTTTTCCGCCTTCGGCGGAAACCAAAGCGACAGTAATTAGCCCAAAAGCAATATGAGCAAATTCTTTCTCTACGCTAGAAAATCAACCGATGAGCCGGATAGGCAGATTTTGAGTATTGAGGCGCAAATAGCTGAGTTGCGTGAGTTTGGCGAGCGAGAGCATTTGGAGATCGTGCAGGAGTTTGTGGAAAGCCAGACCGCCAAAGAGCCGGGCAGACCTATCTTTAATCAAATGCTCTCGCTCATAGAGAAAGGATTTGCTCAAGGAATTTTGGCGTGGCATCCCGACAGATTGGCGAGAAATAGTGTGGATGGCGGCAGAATAATTTACTTGATTGATACCACCAAAATTCGCGAGTTGAAGTTTCCAACATTTTGGTTTGATGCCACGCCGCAAGGAAAATTCATGTTGAATATCGCTTTTGGGCAATCCAAATACTATATTGATAATCTTTCAGAGAATGTAAAAAGAGGGTTGCGTCAAAAAGTAAGACGAGGCGAATATCCGGGTGTGGCTCCCACCGGATACTTGAACGACAAAGTGAATCACAAAATGGTCAAAGACCCGGAACGCTATCGCCTCGTCCAAAAACTTTTTGAACTGTACGCAACCCGGAAGTATTCTCTGAAAGATTTACGAAATGAAATTACTGAAATTGGCTTAGTGAGCCGGAACGGATTGCGGCTGACAGTTTCCAATATCCAGATGATACTCCGCAATCCGTTCTACTATGGCGCGTTCAAGTTCAACGGCGAGTTGTACGAGGGCAAGCATGAGCCAGCGATAGCAAAGAAACTTTTTGATAAAGTGCAGGAAGTGATGTCGGAAAAATCCCGTCCCAAGAAGCGAGGCGAGAAAACATATATTTTTCGCGGATTATTAAAATGTGGAGAGTGTGGTTGCGCCATTACCGCCGAAACGCAAAAAGGACACTCGTATTATCGCTGTACCAAAAAGAAAGAGGTTTGCTCGCAACCCTATATCCGCGAAGAAATTCTCGCCTCGCAGATTTCCGACATACTTCAAAAAGTTTCTTTGCCGGAAGATTGGTCGGACAATATGCTCGCTCAATTAGAAACAGACGAAGCGAGCACCGCCCAATCTGATGCTCTGTTCGCTCAAAATCTCAAAAACGAGGTTAAGGCGTGCGAGGAGAAGCTAGACACGCTTTTAGACGCACATTTGGAAAAGACCATCACCGGCGAGGAATACACCGCTAAGAAAAACAAAATCCTCGCACGCAAGATTGATATTGAGCAAAAATTGAAAGATTTTGAGCGACAGGGCAATCGCTGGCTCGAACGGACGCGGAATCTCATTTTAGCCGCTCACCAAGCCAATTCTGTCGCTTTGGGAGATAATTTCTCTGAAAAGAAAAATTATCTTGAAAAAGTCGGCTCGAACCCCCAGCTCGCGGAGCGAGCGGTTTCGGTTTCGTTCAGAAATGACTGGCAAATCCTCGCCAAATTCAATGCCGAGCGGCGAAGCCGCGAGGCAACCTTTCAATCTTATCCTTGTTGGCTGGGAGACTAGGAATCGAACCTAGATTGATGGATTCAGAGTCCATTGTCCTACCGGTTAGACGATCTCCCAATATTTTTGTCAATAACTAACACTTTCCTCTTTGGAGCCAACTTATTTTTCTTGTAATCACGGAACTTTATAATTTCAATCGCGCGAAACACCTCCTTCTTCTTCGATAACTGTACCGAAAACGTGGAGCGATGTGGATGAAATCCTAACATTTTTAAGCCCCGTTGTACATTATTCAAAAGTGAATTGTTTCGGTTGCTAAAGAATAATTTGTACGTACCTGTCGGTAAATGTATACAGTGCGACCCATCGGTTTCGATGAGACCGCGCAGGTATGCTGCTAAATATACTTTATTTGAGCTAATCCACCGTGGCAAGCAAAAGTATACTCCCTTTTTGTTCCTTGACGGTATATTTAGACGCTTAGAAATGTATTGTTCATAAATGGTAATTATAAGGCAATTACTTCTCTTAACTTTAGCGACTGTTGGTCTCTTGCCAAACACCCGAAAAATTATTCCCGCGTACCTTTTAGCAAAACCTGGGTTGTTCGAATTTGAGGCAATCCTCAACACCTCTGATCGAGGAAAGACTCCTATGTTTCCATCTCCTAGTACTGCGCCAATAAGTTCTGCTAAATCTGCATTTCGTTCGAGTGGAGCGTAAGATGGTAAAAGCCCTATACTTCTCATCTCATCACGCCAAGGTCTTGAGTTATCAAGATTGCGCGATTTCATCGTCTCAGAGATTTTACGTACCGATACGTTGGTCTCTTTTGTAAATCCCTTGCTCCAACCTTTACTCATGTACTAAGTATACTATTGTTCACTTAACATTGATTGTGGAAAAATAGTGTGCAAAAAATACACAATGCGGTTCCAACTGTTGCAATAATTGCGCTTGAATATAGAATTACTTGTATGAACTACAGAACATTAGGTAAAACAGGGCTAAAAGTTTCTGAGGTGGGATATGGCACTTGGGCGATTGCGAACGACGAAGGGTGTTGGTCTGGTGCGGACTTAAACGAAAGCTTGAAAAGTTTAAGCAGATATGTAGAACTAGGTGGAAACTTTCTCGACACTGCGAGTATCTATGGGTTCTCGTCGACAAATCCTTGTCAACACGGTTCTGAGGAATTAATTGGCAAATTCTTGAGGCAAAGTGGTAAACGAGACAAGGTTCATATTGCGAGCAAAATTTACCCCAAAAACATGAAATGGCCGGCTTGGCGCGCGGTGCCCATTAGTGAAGTCTTCCCTGCCAGTCACATTGAGCACATTGTAAATGAATCGCTTCGCTCACTCAATATTGAGACTCTCGACCTTATGCAATTCCATGTATGGCAAGATGACTTTGTCAAAGAAGATGAATGGAAGAAAACGATCGATAGAATCACAAAAGCGGGCAAAGTGAAACACTGGGGAATATCAATAAATGACTACCAGCCAACTAACTGCCTTCGCACATTAGACACAGGATTAATCTCAACCATTCAAACTATTTTCAACATTTTCCATCAGCGACCGACGGAAAAACTTTTACCATACGCAAAGGAACACAATATTGGAATTATTGCGCGCGTGCCGCTTGATGAAGGAGGCCTTACTGGGAATATTACGAGCGCGACCAGGTTTAATAAAGGTGAATTTCGTGCGGACTACTTCACGCCAGAGCGTCTCCTCGAACTGGATAAACATGTGCTTGAGCTAGAGAAGCTGATTGGCAACGAAGTTAAAACTCTGCCCGAGCTTGCACTGCGCTTTATCCTCTCGCACGACGAGGTATCGACCGTGATCCCAGGTATGCGAAAATTGAAAAATGTGGAAACGAATACAGCAGTCTCTGACGCAGGGAAGCTTTCACAAGAACTCATGACTGAGCTAAAAAAACAAACATGGGAGCGTAATTTCTACCCCGATGTCGACCCTTCGATGGCTCCGAGTTATCTCGAATAACTTTGAATTACGAAATTAGTCACAAAACCTGTTTTCTGCAATACGCAGAGGTCTCACCTCGAGAGTACCCGAGGAAAGACCTCGGAGAAAACGGTTTTGCTCATCATTTCGTAATTCAAAGTGAATAAGAATTATTTTCTATCTGCCGTGGCGGCCTTAATAAATGCCGTGAATAGCGGGTGGGGCTTAAGCGGGCCGCTTGTGTACTCCGGATGAAATTGAGTTCCAAGGAAAAATGGGTGGGTCTTTTTTGGCAACTCCATGATTTCCATAAGCACACCGTTTGGTGATTTGCCCGAAAAAATCATTCCTGAATTCTCCAGGCGCATTATATATTCTGGATTCACTTCGTAGCGATGACGATGTCTTTCGTGCACTATTGCTCCCCCGTTTTTCTTCTCGAAATTCCATCTGCTATTTTTTGATTTTGCGTAGGATTCAATTGCGATTGTTCCTTCGCGTAAAACTGCGAGATAGGCTCCAAGTCTCATACTGCCACCGAAGTTTGATTTCTGTAAATTAGCAAACTGTTCCGGCATTATGTCTATCACAGGATTACTGGTTTTCTTATCGATTTCTGTCGTGTGTGCGTCTTTAAGCCCTAAAACGTGTCTCGTGTATTCCACTACAGCGAGTTGCATTCCATAGCAGAGTCCAAGGTAAGGAATTTTGTTCTCTCTTGCGTATTTTATTACATAAATTATGCCTTCAATTCCTCTTTTGCCAAAACCGCCAGGCACAACGATGCCGTCGTATTTTTTAAGTTCTTTGATTGACTTTGGATCCTTTTCGAATTTCTCTGAATCGATCCACTCAAGTATGGGCTTTTTTTTGTTCGCCCAGACGGCGTGCCTCAATGCCTCAACTACTGAAAAATATGCGTCCGCAAGCATAAAACTACCTGTTGTAAAATATTTACCCACTACTCCTATCCTCACTTCATGCTTATACTCACGTACCTCATCCGCCCAATCAAACCATTCTTTAGTAGTCTTTGTGCCAGCCTTCAGTCCAAGTTTTTTAAGTACTAGATCCGCAAATTTCTGCTCTTCAAACATTATGGGAATCCTGTAAACAGAACTCATGTCCGGGCCCGATATTACACATTCCTCCGGAACACTGCAAAACATTCCTATCTTCTTTTTGCGTGGTTCATCTATGGGAAGCGACGCGCGCGCCACAATAAAATCTGCCTGAATACCGGCGCTGTTTAGAGTTCTCGCTGCGTATTGCGTCGGCTTGGTCTTCATTTCACCGAGTCGTCCAGGAATCGGCAAATAACTTACAAGTACAAAAAGGACGTCCTCAGGAGCCTGCTGCTTCATCATTCGTGCTGCTTCGAGGAATAAAATATTTTGATATTCACCTATCGTTCCTCCGATTTCGACCATTACGAAATCAGCATCTGCTTTTTTCTGTGCCTCTTTGAATCTTCGAATAATCTCTTCGGGAATGTGAGGCACCACTTCTACACACTTACCTCCATATTCAAGCGCTCGTTCCTTCTCAATTACCGTCCGATATACTCGCCCAGTCGTCATGTAGTTGTGTGAGAGAATGGTCGTGTCTAAAAATCTCTCGTATGAACCGATGTCTTGGTCGGTTTCGTCCCCGTCGTCGGTCACAAAGACTTCGCCGTGCTCTATCGGATTCATTGTGCCGGCGTCCACGTTTATATACGGATCAGCTTTTATAGCAGTGACATTAAATCCGCGACGCTTGAGAAGTAGCCCTAAAGACGCAGTCGCAGTACCCTTTCCGACACCGCTCATAACACCACCAACCACGAAAATATACTTGGGAGTCTTTTTCTTTGTTGCCATATTTCGCATATGATACACCCGTGCTTAAAAAGCGTGAATATGGACAGAGTAAGCAAAAATAGGCGGATTAAAGCTTTTATACCCTAATTAAACTTTTAGATATCTATGCACAGCAATGAGACTTGCGAAAGCGCCGATTATAATTCCAAACAGCAACAGAGTTATGAAAAGCTGAAGAATGTTTGCCGAATAGTAATCAATAAGGCTCATGCCGAGAAACCCGCTCGCGATTTCCGAGAACCATGCTACCAAAGGGTAAAACAGTACCGTAGTTATTATCGCCCCCAAGCCTCCGGAAATAATTCCCTCCATAATAAATGGTCCGCGCGTGTAGTTGTTGCTGGCACCGACCAATTTCATGACTGAAATCTCCTCGCGTGCGGAGTAGATAGTAACGCGCACCGTGTTTACGGTGACCAGAATAGCGATAATGATAAGCAGAATTATGAGAGCAAACCCGAGCCGCTCCAGAGCCGACAAAATATTTGTAAGCCTGTCGATTACGAGTTTGTTCTGATAAAAATTTACTTTATCAATTATTGTCTTCTGCCCTGAAGCCAAAGCCGATTCATCGGCGGAAAGAAACTTAGCGATGCTTTCGTATTGCGAAGGATCCTTGGCCTTTATATTGAGTACTGCCCCAAGCGGATTCTCGCCAAGCTCGTCAAGCGCACCTATTATCAGATTGTTGTCTTTGTGGCGTTCCTTAAACTGCCCAAGTGCGTCAGCGCGCGATAGATATTCGACGGATTTGACTTCAGGAAGCACTTCAACGGATTTCTTGAGCGAAAGGATATCCGCTTCCGGCGCATCTGTCTTCATGTAAACATTCACGTCGACTTTGGCTTTGACGTCCGCGATAATGCTCGAAAAAACCGTGCTAGAAAGCATAAGAGACCCGATAACGGCAAGGGCGATAACCATCACAAAGACAGAAGCAAGCGAAACAACACCGTTCCGCCAAAAATTCGTAAAGCCCGCCTTTATTACTCTTCTTAGTTTTTTGAAAAACATGAGTTAAATTTTCAATTTTAAATTTTCCAAAATTCTGGCTGGAGAATCTGTTTGATAATTGACCATTGCAAATTCATTGCAAAATTGATAATTGATAATTGTGAATTATAGACTGTACTTACCATCCGGATCGTCTCTTATTACCTTACCCGCGTCCAAAGTAATCACGCGTTTCTTCAGCTCGTCCACCACTCCTCTATTGTGAGTTGTGAGAAGAATGGTAGTACCAAGTTCATTCACCTTCTTCAGTATCTGGACAATATCGTGAGTGTTTACGGGATCGAGATTGCCGGTGGGCTCGTCCGCGATGACCAACTCCGGCTGGTTGATAAGGGCTCTCGCAATCGCGACCCTTTGTTTCTCTCCGCCTGACAGTTCATGCGGAAAATTCGACATTTTTTTATCAAGCCCCACGAGCTCGAGCACGTCCGGAACATCCGAATCGATCTCATCGTCTGTGCGCCCCGCAGCCTCCATGGCAAAAGCTATGTTTTCGTAAGCGGTTCTTGATGGAATCAAGCGGAAGTCTTGAAAAACACATCCTATTTTCCTGCGATATAGAGAAAGTTTTTTCTTACGCAAATTTTGCACATTTACGGACTCGAAAGACACGGTGCCTTCACTCGGTTTCTCCTCGCCTAAAATCATTTTGATCAGGGTTGTTTTTCCGGCCCCCGAATGCCCAACAATAGATACGAACTCACCCCGCGCAACAGTGAATTTAACGTTGTGAAGAGCTATAGAACCATCTGGGTATACCTTAGATACCTTATCAAAATACAACATAATCTAATTATAACGCCTTTTCCGCTTCGATGAAAGCGCCTAAGTCACCATAAAGCACCTTGTCAACGTTTGAAGTTTCAACTCCCGTCCTATGATCTTTAACCATCTGGTACGGATGAAAAACGTATGAACGGATCTGACTTCCCCACTCGTTTGCCGTAGTTTTGCTTATGTACATTCCCTTTTCTTTTGCTATTCGTTCTTCCTCCTGAATCTTGTAAAGTTTAGCTGCAAGCATCTCTATTGCTCTCGCTTTATTGTCGGATTGTGAACGTTCCGCTTCGCAATGCACGGCAAGTCCAGTGGGAATGTGGACAACCCTTACTGCCGTCTCTCGCTTGTTCACATTCTGTCCACCGGGCCCGCTTGAACGAGCGTATTCGACTTTCAGATCGTCTGGGGGTATCTCAACCTGCACACCCTTTGGAAATTCTGGAATAACCTCAACCATTGAGAAAGAAGTGTGACGAAGTTTCTTGGCCGAGAAAGGAGAGATGCGTACAAGCCTATGGACACCTGACTCATTCTTTAGCGTGCCATAGACGTTTCTTCCTTCGACTAAAAATGTGAGATTACGATAACCATTGTGTTCATTCACGTTTTGATGAATGATCTTCCATGTCCAAGCCATTTTCTCAATGTACTTTTGATACATTTCAAAAAGTATTCTTGAGAAATCCTCTGAATCATCGCCGCCAGCTCCAGAAAAAATTGAGACGATGGCGTTACCCTTGTCGTATTTGCCACCCTTACCACCGGTTTCAAGCTCTTCCTTGAGCTCACTGTGCTCCTTCACTATATTTTGGGCTCTTGTTTTATCAAGCCAAAAGTCAGGATCAAGCATCATGGCCTCGATCTCCTCTATGCGTTTTTTGATTTCGTCTGACATGTTCAAAGTGTAAGGTTAAAAGTGCAATGTTACAAGCTGCGACCTAATTTTCTTGAGCGTAGCGATTAGAAAATGGAAGTGCCCTTGTGGTACGACCTAATTTTCAACGACCGTAGAGAGCATGGAAACGGAAGTACTCATGTGGTGCGACCCAGAAGACAAGGAAGTAGCAACAACTATGTTTTCGAAAGTACTTCTGTAGTGCAGAGCACAATTGATTTATAGCAGCAATTCCGCTAATATAGTAAGTCACGTCGGGGTAGCTCAGTTGGTAGAGCACAGCACTCATAAAGCTGCGGTCATGGGTCCGACTCCCATCCCCGACACAAAAATTGTCCACTTTAAAATTAGAACTATAGGATGTATAATATAGAGCATAATACTGTCACGAGGATTTAGATAATGATGATTGAAATATGCCAATTTTAAAAACATTTGATAAAAAGTTTTTTAAGAAGTGGTCGGCAGACATGTCCTACATTCTGGGGTGCATGTACGCTGACGGCAATATGGTTTTAAGTAAAAGAGGTACTCATTTTGTTGCCATATACACTAACGACTACTCACTTCTTTTGGAAATGCGTGGTAAGATGCGGTCTGATCATAAAATTTCCACCACTGTCTCGCCTACAGGAAATTGTTATCGTATTCAAATTGGTAGCATTGAGTTATTTGACGATCTAAGCAAACTAGGATTGGTGATAAACAAGGCAAGTAGAATGAATTTGCCAAATGTTCCAGACAAGTATTTAGGAGATTTCGTCAGGGGCTATTTTGATGGAGATGGTTGCGTGTGGACCGGAATAGCGCACAAAAACCGCAGAACTCAAACAAAGATTCTTTTAGCAGTTTTCACCAGCTGTAGCAATGCTTTTCTCCGTCAACTTAGTCAGAGACTACACTCACGTAAACTTGGATATGGCTCATTGTATAAAATTAAAAAAGTGAATTGCTCAAGATTGCAATACTCAACTCATGACGCTTTAAAACTGTATAGAATTATGTATAATAGAGAAACTTCTCTTGAACTGACCAGGAAACGTGTTATTTTCGAGAAGTTTATGAAGTTGCGGGCGTAGCTCAACGGTAGAGCACTCCCCTGTAGAGTACTGCAGCTTTCTATCGAAAGATAGATTGAAACTCGCCGGGATAACGGTGAAGGCTAAGTCCGAAAGGATACGCGAATACCGTGGGAACCCCGTCGTATGCGGGGGCTCCGTAGAGACTAGATACCGGTGCACCTAAGGTAGAGTAATCTACACGGTGAAGATATAGTCCATGCCATTACGAAAGTAGTGGAGCGCATGCACGGGAGAGGCCGTGGGGTCGGCACCCATCGCCCGCGCAAATGCAAAAACAACCCTTAAGGGTTGTTTTTGCTCCTCAAAAAACTTTCTTCATTAAAGTATTCTGGGGTATGGAAGTCCGTCGGATGACGGACTTCAGGTTTATTAAAGTGGGTGACCACCAAGGCTTCTCAATTGCTATGCGCTCTGGATCTGGCCGTGTCGAATCCTTCTGAAACTCCAATCTCCGTACACTGTTCAAGCTCTTCAGCGATAACGTCGGACAGCTTAACCAGACAGATTGGAATGTCACCGCATTCCCTGCAGGACACTGAATCTATCAGAACAATTCTGACGTCATCGTCTAAATTCATGTAACATATTGTGTAGTCGGCGTTTGAATCTATCTTGCCAATTGACTTCATGGCATCCCACCAACCATCCATGTAGCAGACAGCCATGGAAACACTTTGAAAACGATAGGTCTTCACTCTCGCCTCCTCTAAAAAGTGGAATCGGAACAGGGAACAATCTAATGTTAACTTAATCACAAAAACAGAACCGAATCAAAAGCGCCGCCACAGATCAATTGATAAGTTCAAAACAATATAATAAGATTAATCCACCGCCCACAAATACGCCAATGTAGCTCAGGCAGTAGAGCATCTCCATGGTAAGGAGAAGGTCATCAGTGCAAATCTGATCATTGGCTCAAAAATCAGTAAATATAAATCAGATCACGTTCAGTTCTTTAAAAACTCTTTCAAACATACTAATTGCACGTTGTGCATCGCGTCTTGTGAGGTGATAGCCTGGTTCATGTGCAATTCTGTTTCTGATCTTGTGAGCTTCCCATGCGTCTTCAAGATTACTGAGTACACTTTCGTCTGCGTTTTTTAATCGTTCACCCAAAGTGTCGCCGACAAATCCTCGCTTGACTGTGGCTTCGTCAAGAATTTTGTCGGCTTCTATCACAGCGAGCTTCCACTCTGTATTAGAGTCAGTAGCCAAATGTTTCTGGATAGAATCCCAGATAACGTTTTTTTGTGGGCCCACCTTCTTGCTGCGATATTTTTCTGCAAAAGTGTTGCTTAAATTTTGCTCAATCTTCTTTTTCTCTATCATAAAGTACACTATGGCGGCAATCCCGAGCGCGCCAATTATTACAAGCACTGCCTCTATATAGATAAATGAATTCACAAATCCTTCTGAATTCACATCAGGTAAATTACTCTTAGAGGTGCTCATATCAAAAAGAGCCCCAATCCATAGGAGTACCCTATAAACTGCATAAAAGATTGAATCTATATCAACCAGTGAGAATGGCATCAATTTTTACTATTAACTATCTCCCTAAACTCTTGCCCAACTTAATGAGAGAATCCTCTCCAAAACGAGGCGCCATGAACTGAACTCCTTGTGGTAAATCCTTACCTTCTCTAGAAACCGTACCTCCTTGTACTGCCAGAGATGGAGTGCCTGTTATATTTGTTGGCGCGGTAAAAATGTCCTCAAGATACATCTCCACCGGATCATCTGATTTTTCTCCAATTTTAAAAGCTGGCCCGGGAGATGTCGGTATCATTATAGCAGATACGGAATCAGCACCTGTGAATACCTTGTCGAAGTCTTCCGCAATAATTTTTCTTAAAGATTTTGCCTTATTGTAGTATGCATCGTAGTAGCCATGAGAGAGAATGTACGCGCCTATCATTATTCTTCTGCGCACTTCCTTGCCGAATCCCATGGCGCGCGAAAATTTGTAATCTTCGAGTAGGTCTTTGCCGTCCACGTGCAATCCAAAACGTACACCGTCATATCGTGCAAGATTAGCAGAAATTTCTGCCGGTACCACAATATAGTATGCAGGCAGAGCATGCTCAGCGTTTGGAAGCTCTATATCAACAATTTCATACCCCTTAGACTTCAGCTCGTCAGCAGTTTTCTTAAAATTATTGAGTACATCTTCTGCAAGCCCTTTCTCGACAAATTTCCAAGGAATACCAATGCGTTTTGCCTGCCTTTCTGTAGGCACGAATTTGTGAGCATTGTAATCTTCCGAAGTAGCATCAAGCGGATCATGACCGCGCATTGAGTTAAATAGAAGCTCTACGTCCTCAACATTTTTGGCTATCGGACTTATCTGATCAAGTGAACTTCCCATGGCAATCGCCCCGGAACGTGATACAACTCCGTATGTAGTCTTGAGCGCTACTGTTCCACACCATCCGGATGGCTGACGAACTGAGCCGCAAGTATCAGTCCCAAGTGCGCCTAAGGCCATGTTGGCAGCAACTGCAACTACAGAGCCACCCGAAGAACCACCCGGCACACGTGAGGTGTCGTGTGGATTTCTTGTAGGTCCAAATACCGATGTTTGAGTCGAGCTTCCAAAGGCGAATTCATCCATATTGGTCGAACCGAGCATGATGGCACCCGCTTGTTTCAAATTTGCGATCGCCGTTGCGTCATAAGTCGCGGTGTAGTTTTCTAAAATTTTCGAGCACGCAGTAGCCCGCTTTCCCTTTATTAAAATGTTGTTCTTGATCGCAAGCGGTATCCCGAGCAATGATGACTTGTCACCATTTTTCCTTTTTTTATCTGCTTCTCTCGCGGACGCGATCGCATCGTCAAAAATATCAACATAGGCATTCAGCTCTAGATTTTTCACTTTTGAAACTTCCAAGTGCGCATAAACCAGCGCTTCAGACGTGAGCTCGCCTGAATTCATCATTTCAACCGATTTCTTGATTGTGAGTTTTGAAGTATCCAACATAGCTTTATCTTTTGCCTTCAAAAATTGGCTTTACGGCAATATAGTTGCCCTCGCGTCTTGGTGCTTCATTTAGAATGTCTTCTGTAAATTCGCCTGAATCGTGCGGATTTATGTCCTCCCGCATTATATTTTTTAGCGTGCTATAGGGTACAGTTTGCTCACCCTCGTCTTTAATATCCAGCTTCTGAAGTACAGAAATATAGCCAACAATTGAGTTCAGATCTTTTGCAAGAACCGCCATCTCCTCTTCTGACAAAGCGAGTCTTGAAAGTTCGGCAAGTTTTATGATTTCTTCTCTGCTTAACATATTAGCCATATTATCATGAAGCAATTAATTTTAGAAACTCTGATTCACTCAGTATTGTCACGCCTAACTCCTTCGCATCATCATACTTGGACCCCGGATTTGCACCTGCAACGACGTAGTCTGACTGTTTGGAGACTGAGGACGCGACCTTTCCGCCGAGTTCACGAACTTTTTGCTTTGCCTCTTCTCTTGAAAAAGTGTCTAGGGTTCCCGTTACTACAATAGTTTTACCCAAAAGTGGTGTACTTTTTTTCACACTCTGAGGTTTAAGCACGGTCACATGCTCTAATATTCTGTCGAGCCGAACTGCGTTAACTTTGTCGTTAAAATAATCCAGAAGTGATTTAGTTACAATCTCACCAATTCCATATATGTTTTGAAACTCCTCTTCGGTTGCATTGCGGAGCTTTTCAATACTCTTAAAATAATTAGCGAGATCATGCGCTGTCTCTTCGCCTACATTTGGAACCCCAAGTGAGATAATTAACTTAGCTAATTCTACGTGACTCGCGTTCTTGATGGATTGAACAATATTCTCTGCTGATTTATTGCCCATTTTGTCTAGTCCTGAAATATCCCCCACTTCAAGTTCAAAGAAGTCCGCAGGTTCAGAGACGAGTCCACTATCCACGAGCAAATCGACAATCCGCGGCCCAAGACCATCAATATTGAGGCCCGCCTTGGATGCGAAATAGGTGAGTGTTCTACGGTCTCGTGCGGGACACTTAATGTTCGGACACTTGTGGGCCACCAACCCTTCATCGCGAACAACAGCAGTTGAACAGATTGGGCATTTTTTAGGGAGATGAAAAGTTTTCTCTTTTCCGCTTCGAAGCTCTTTTAGCACTCGAACCACACGTGGAATTACATCCCCCGCTTTTTCGAGTATAACAGTGTCGCTTATTTTAAGATTTAAACGTTCTATCTCATCAGCGTTATGAAGCGTTGCTCTAGAAACTGTTGAACCACGTACAGTAACAGGCTTCAGATGAGCAACAGGTGTAAGTACTCCGGTGCGGCCGACTTGCACCTGGATATCCTCTACAACAGTGGTCACCTGATCTGCCGGAAACTTATACGCGATTCCCCATCTCGGCGCCTTTCCGGTATAGCCTAAGGCTTCCTGAATTTTGCGTGAGTTCACCTTAATTACAATGCCATCAAGCTCGTAATCCAGACTATTTTTTTTGTCCGCCCAGAGTTTATAAAACTGCTCAACTTTAGTAATATTTTTACACACTTTGTAATTCGTATTCGTTTTAAAGCCAAGTTCTTCAAGTATTTTGAGCTCCTCTACTTGCGAGCTGGGGAAATTCCTAGAAGCCTTGCTTCTAGGAAGCAAGGCTTCTAGGAATTCTATTCGATCAATGTCGTATATAAAAGTATCCAATTTGCGTGATGCCGTAATCTTAGGATCCAGTTGTCGGAGCGAACCGGCGGCAAGGTTACGAGTGTTAGCAAATGGTGCTTCGTTATTCTTTACGCGTTCAGCATTTATTTTTTTAAGGCTTTCACCCGCAATCCAGACTTCTCCCACAACAGAAATGTCTATCAGTTTGTTCAATCGAAGCGGAACGCTCTTGATCGTACGAACGTTTTGCGTGACGTCCTCACCGATCTCTCCGTCACCACGAGTGGCCGCCTGTACTAAAATCCCTTTTTCGTATGTAAGTACAATCTTCAGACCATCAATTTTAAGCTCACAGCAATACTCTACTGGAATCTGCCGTATACCGTCCTTGCCATCTTCGGTAAAGTGAAACTCTACCGAATTAATATGTTTTTTGAGCGCGTTTCTAACTCGTTCGTCCCACTTTCCAAGTTCTGCAAAGTCGAACACGTCGTCAAAAGACCACTGTCTCACAGCGTGTTTAACTTTCTTGAACTCTTTTAGTGGTTCAGCACCCACGCGAATCGTGGGACTGTCTGAAGTTTTAAGCTCGGGAAATTTGTCCTCAAGTTCCACGAGCTCGCGAAATAGAGAATCATAAGCCTCATCAGAAATCTGAGGCTTATCCAGCACATGGTAAAAGTACCGATGCCTGTCTATGGTCTCGCGCAGTTTCTCTACTCGTTTTGTAGCCTCTCCTATTTCCATTGGAGATATTATGGCTAATTTATTCGATAACGTACAGCGCGTTCAACACGACGGAGGTTCACACCACTAGAAGCACAGTCAACATTAAATCCGCGAGACTCGATATAGGTAGTGCCATTTTCTAGTTTAATAACTTTTACTTTAGCACAACCGTATGTGCTCTGAGAGACATCAAAAGACACAATAGCTTGTTTTTTAGTAGAGTCATTCGGATCATCAGCCAATGGCGGCGCACTACCCCCATAACTACTATATATGTCTGGCGTGTCAGCGCATTTAACCCCGGGTGGATTACTCCAAGAACCCACGCGAAGAGCTGAAACTGTTGGAAACTTTAATTTGCCGTTCCAATAAATCGCACATTCCGCGCCCGAATCAGCATAATAGAAAGCTTTTGTGGATTCCCTTCCAATAGAAGAAAGTTGTAACTCCTTGTAAATTATATTCGCAATACCGAGACCTGCAGAAAGTAAAATTGAGGCAACAAGCACGGCAAAAAGTAACGCGTATCCCGAACTATTTTTATTATTCATGAATTTGAGCATTTCAATCTCTGTAGAGATACTCGGATATATTAAGATTTCTAGGATTTGTGCCATTTTGCCAAGACACGTTAACTGTAATCCTGTACTCTGTTGGAAGCGATGCTGTTTGAGTTACTGTAGTTGATCTTACAAATCTTGAATTGACATAATCAAGAGCCCCCAGAAGCAGCTCCTTCACCCTGTATATTCTAAGACCTGTACTTTTTACCTGAAGCTGTGAACAAACTCCTCCAATTCCATCACATTGTCGAACTTTCGACGATATTGTATCTACATCACATTTAGACACGCATTTGGATTTGATATCATCCCATTTACCATTCAGAGAAGTAGTGTCTTTCATATTATGCACCCACTCTATCGCATCTTGAGCCAGATAAAATGCGGTAATCTGATCTTTCGCGAATTGTGAATCGGCCAAACTCTTCGCGGCAAGCGAAAGAGGTCCGACAATGGCAAAAACAATAACGGAGATCGCCACAAGCGCTTCCATCAAAGTATAACCCGAATTTTTTCTGTTAAGCTTATTCAACATGCTTTTAATTTTTAATGCGTTGCGAGATAGTAGTCTGGAGACTAAAAGGCGTTCTCAAATTTTCTTTCACTAAATCTATTTCTCCTGAAATTGCAACTATTACTCTTGGCTGATCACCCGGACCATCGCCTCTTAGGAAAAATCTTAGATCTTTGATATTGACTTCGGGTGGTGTCATTAGCACCTGTCCATAAGCAGGAGGTGTGATCGACGTTCTAGTGGAAGAAACTATTTTTCCGCGACAAGATATGTTGTTCGAATTTGACGGACTATTGCACTCGGAGGACAAAACACAGCCCGAAGATTTTGGATCGCAGTTGTCACCTCCCTTGAGTTCATACACGACCGCAGCTCCACCCTGCCTCGCGGTTGGATCACCGGTCAGACGTTCCGTTGTGACAAGAGCAAGCGAAAAACTTCCCTCTGAAACGTCAGGACTAGAACATTGAGTCTGGGAGAAATTACCACTGATTGTATTTATAGTTCCTCCACAGAAGAAATTACTCCCCATGGAAATCTTTCGCGACATAGACTCAAGTGATACGTTTAAATTGTCCACCACCGCTCTTATGGCTTGGGCTTTCCTATTCGCGTCATTGATCGTAAAAATAGCACCTATGGCCACAATGCTCACAACTGAAAAAATGGCGGTCGAAACCATCATTTCTATGAGTGAAAATCCGCCGTTAGCACACTTCATCTTTAAAATTGGAGTTATTACTTGTTTCATTTGACTGAACAGTTTCCAAAATTAGGATTATTACTGTTGTTATAGTTAGAGTCACAACTCTGTACACTTATTTGACCAGTACTCCAAACGGTTATCATTCTATCTTGAGCTGCATTGTTTGTAGAATGCACGAATATGTTTAAATCAGATATTGATGAGTCTTGCGCTCCGTCTTGTCTGAATGCCCTCAAATTAGCTTCAGGGTTAGGCCGCACAAAGAGAATCTCGGCTCGGGTGACTGGATTTGCCATGCAGGTCTTTAGATTGCCATCCGAAGCGCCAGGTGGATTTGTATTGATTGTAAGAGAACCGCTAGTCGAACTGGGGGAGGAATCCCGCATTAGATTTGTGCATATTAGTCCTATCTGGCTCTGGCCAGATATGGTGAACACTTGATCGCATTCCTCTCCCGATGAACCTATACATTGTTCGACATTCGGATCATAACCGGTTCCAGTATACTGATTTGTCACATCCCAAAATATGTCATTCTTATTTTCATCAGCGAAAAGTATGTACTTGCGAACGTCTTGACCACTGCGTGATTTAAAACCCGAATATTCAGGACCAATGAAATGTATTCCGTACGCCGGAGCTAGTTGTGAGCTGTTCAGTTCTGTCGCTCGAATACTAATACCGAAAACCTGCGCCTCGCGAATTGAGAGTGCGATATTTTGAGCGAGCATTTCTAGAGCAATCTTGTTGTTGAACTTGGGATAGTTGCCGAGGACTACCGTTGTCATCATTACAAAAATTGCTAGGGTTACCATGAGCTCGATAAGCGTAAAGCCGGAGGCTTCACGCTTATCTTTTATCTTTTGTCTTTTGGATTTTGACAGCAAGTTCATATGTTCAGAAACAAATTAAAAATTGAACTGGAAGTAGCTAAAGATGTCATTTAATGTAATACCGAAGAGAAACACAACGAAAAGCGATGAAATCAGGAACGGTGCAAATGGAAGTTCTGTTTTCATTTTGATTGGATTTTTAGAGAATTTGCTGAATATTCTGGAACCCAGCATGAGCAAGATGCCAATGACTGCCCCGGCCCAGAATGCAATAAATATTGCCGCAAAATTTTGGGAAAACGGCAGTAACCAACTCATACCGAGCACAAGCTTGCCATCCCCTAGTCCCATCCACTTGCCACCGGAAAAGTACCACAGCCCGGCAAAGAAGAGTGTGGGTAGTGCTCCGCTTACAATATCGACAAACCATGGATACGGCCCAATATTCATAAAATAAACACTTGATATTATGCGCAACAACGCAAGTATCGTGAATGTATACACCAGACCGTCCGGAATTATCTTATGTCTCAAGTCATACACAAATATCGCGACAAGAATACTCATTGCCCCTAAATAGATAACAAAATTGAGTATCGCCTCTGAGTCAGTCAACCCGAGAAATCCCATTTGTATAAGACGAGCGCAAGTAAGTACAAAGACAATGCCGGTCGCGAGCTCGACAAAGAAATATTGGTAAGAAATTTTAGCCTTACAGTGTCTACATCGCCCCAGAAGTTTCAGGAAACTGATAAGCGGGAACATATCCTGCCATTTAAGAGTACTTCCACACGATAGACACATGGAGCGACCGTTTACACCTTTGCCGGTGTTGTAACGGTAAATGAGAACATTAAGAAAACTACCAATAATTAGTCCAAAAACAAACACTATAAGAGACGATATTATAGTCATGTGCCAATTATAGCACGAGCTAAAAGTTAAACCGTGTGTTTAATAGCCTACTTATCAACAATATAATTCATTTTTCCAGGTACCGGGTACCTGGAAAAATATTTCGTGTTATAATGTTTTTATGCGACTTGATCCTATTGAAACCGGCGAGATCTATCACGTATACAACCGAGGCGTAGACAAAAGACAGATAACGCTAGATACACATGATTCCAATCGCTTTGTACAAGGCCTGATTGAATTCAATACGACCGATGAAATAGGGAGTCTCAGGGATCATGAAGCCAATTCCGGCAGACTTCAAACAGCAAACCTCGAACATAAACCTCTAGTAGAAATTCTTTCGCACTGTTTGAATCCGAATCATTTTCATCTTATTCTAAGACAATTAATAGACAATGGAGTCAGTCACTTCATGAGATCTCAAATAGGCGGATATGCGAGATATTTCAACAAAAGGCATAATCGTAGCGGTGCACTTTTTGAAGGGAGATTCAAGGCCAAATGGATTGAAGACGAAGATATCCTTATGTATAAAAGTGTATACGTCAATCAAAACGATAGAGTACATAGACTACCAGATAACGCGAGGAGATTGGTTAGATCTAGCAATAAGGAATACTTAGAGGCAAGGAAAGTTGTTTCAGACCCGGCAAAAGTTCTCTCTTTTTTTGAAAATAACGTATCAAAATACCAAACGTATTCAGAAAAAACACTTATTGAGATACTAGAAGCCAAACGAATGAACAAAGAATTAGAGCAAATTGAGTTTAATGATTGAGTGATTATTTCCCAGGTACCCGGTACCTGGGAAATTTGAGTATTAAATAAGCCACCTTATTGATTGGTGGCTTATTTTAATTTCCTAGAAAAATATTTAACTCAGAAAAAACTCTCTGAATTCTTACTGACAGGCGCCGGCGGTTGAGACAGGAGCGGGGTTTGTGGTTGCTATTGCCTTGCCTGTACTATCCACACACCAATGACCCAAACCCGCGCTCTTGAGCGGTACGGCCACTCCGTAGGCAGTACCGGTACTTACACATTTTGCGCCACCTGTTCCGCCGTTTGAAACTGCGTTATCAATAATTGCCTTTACAGCAGTGTCTGTAAACATTGTGCTTGCGGTATCACAGACTGCTACGGCTGTACCATACGCCTGACTATTGTCTTCATAATAAAGCTGTGCCTGTGTTCGAAGACCTGACAGAGCCTCTTTCACTGCCGTATCACCACTCTTTGCTCTCGCACCATTTAATTGAGCCAATACTACAGCTGACAATATACCAATGATGGCGATAACCACCAGAAGTTCAATGAGTGTAAAACCTTTTTTCATCTTATTGATTAGTACTTATAAATAATATTCCTTAAATAACATTAAGTAACAGCGGAGTCTTTATGATGGGCACGCAGAAACAGATGTAGCAGGAAATTCCGCAGTCTTAACACCAGCAGCACCATTGGAATCAGTACAGTAATATGTTGGATTTCCAGTGGAAGCACTACTGCCTAACCATGCCGCAACCATCCATGCATTATTAGTGACAACACATACAACTCTTGAATTTGAAGCACTGGTTACACTACCACCATTAAGACCAACTATCCTTTCTAATGCCTTTTGATATACACCGGCAGCAAACTTACCTGCACCACAGTCAGTTCCAGCTGTACCATATACATTTGTCTGAGTACTGTCGTAATCTATTTCAAACTGCGTTCTCATCGATCCAATGTTCGCCATGATACCCGCGTCCGCGCCTTTCTTGCGTGCGTTGCCGAGCTGGGTAAGCACCACACTCGAGAGAATACCGATGATGGCGATAACCACCAGAAGTTCAATGAGTGTAAAACCTTTCTTCATAATATTTTGCATAATAAATTATTTAATTCTTGATACAAATTCAATTCCAGAGGTCGCACCTCCGGATTACCCGAGGAACGACCTCATGCAACTCACGACCTCATACAATACAATCATATAAAACGTGCGGGAAAATGGAAGGGGATACCGGGACTAGGTTGTAGGTAGTAGGTTGTAGGTGGT
The DNA here is from genome assembly GCA_016215335.1 of Candidatus Vogelbacteria bacterium. GTDB lineage: Bacteria > Patescibacteriota > Minisyncoccia > Phycocordibacterales > JACRKE01 > JACRKE01. Next base: position 20,341 of record JACRKE010000018.1, read on the forward strand.
AGAAAATCCAAAATTCGCATTCTGAATCCCACTACAACCTACGCACTACAACCTACAACCTGTATTACAAACCAGCGGTAATATTATAAATCGGACCTAGTATCGCTACCAGCAGGAACGCCACACCAAGGCCAAGCGCCACAATCATAACAGGCTCGATGAGGCCGACCAAGGTATCAACGGCAGAATCCACCTCACGCTTATAAAACCTCGCCATGGTCTTAAGTACAAAACCGAGCTTGCCAGTTTCTTCACCAATCTTTGACATCTGGATAATAATACGTGGCATCTCCGGATACTGCTCGAGGGCGCCCGAAAATGAACTGCCGCCCTTCACTTGGTTTACTGCATCAAGTAGAATATTTTTGTACGTTTCGTCCCCCACTACGTCCGCGGTGACTTCAATCGCTTTAATCATTGGAATACCGGACTCGAGCATTGTGTCCATGTTGTCAGCAATGCGAGAAAGATACATTTTGGTATACAAATTGCCTAGGTACGGAAAAGAGAATTTAAATCTGGAAAATGAATTCTTGCCTAGGGCACTCTTGCCGTATCGCCACAGAACGAAAGCGCATACGATAAATATAATGAGCAAAAAGACTCCGTAATTCACCACAAGGTTGCTCATGCCAATAACAATCTTAGTCATTAAAGGCAACTCCTGGCCTGTCTCTTCTAGAATAGTCGCAAGTTGAGGGACTACCACAACCATCATTAAAATAATAATGACTATAAATGACACTACGACAAACGCCGGATACATGAGGGCATTCTTCGCCTTTGAAACCAAGGCGTATTGTCTCTCAAGATAGTCTGCGAGATAGGAGAACGTTTCCGAAAGTTTACCGGACTCCTCCCCTGCTCTCACCATGCTTATATAAAAGTTGGAAAATACATCAGGGTGTTTTGCGAGCGCTCCTGAAATAGACATACCACCTTGTACATCATCAGTGACTGCCGTCATCTTGATTCTCAAGTTTTGATTTTCTGATTCAGCTCCAAGAAGCTTGAATATGTTTACAACAGGAACCTTGGCTTCGAAAAGTGTCGCCATCTGGCGCGAAAGCATTACAATATCGCGCATCTTTACCCGATTGAGCCAGGCAATCTCTTTCGCAAAAAAACCTCCTTCGTCGGCCGGATGAATTTCTATAATTACCAAACTCCTGCGCTGAAGCGAAGCAATTGCAATATCAACACTAGGCGCATCGATGGTGCCGTTATTTTTTACTCCCTGCTGATCTGTTGCTTGGTATTTGAATAACATTGACTAGTTTGTAGGTTGTAGGTTGTAGGTTGTAGTGTATACAGGATTTGAATTTCCTACTTACTACTCCCTACTGCCTAAGTTAGTCGTCTCTGCAGTGCTTCCGGATTCAATGTGTACTTGAATGCAGTCTCCTGTGTAATCTCGCCCCTTCTTACAAGATCCGCCAATGTCTGATTCATTGACACCATGCCCTCTTCGGCGCTCGTTTCAAGGACGGATGTAATTTCGGCAGTTCTCGACTCACGGATCAAGTTGCCTATCGCGTAGTTATTGATAAGCAATTCGTAAGCCGGAATTCTGCCACCTGATACCCTGGGAATCAAACGCTGAGAGAAAATGGCGAGTAGGGATGTAGAAAGTTGAAGTCTAATCTGATTCTGCTGATCGCCGGGGAAAGTGTCTATGATACGGTCTATGGTCTGCGCAGCGTTATTAGTGTGTAAAGTCGAGAAAATCAAATGGCCGGTCTCAGCAGCTGTAACAGCTGTCGCCATTGTTTCCGAATCACGCATCTCTGCGATCATGCCAACGTTCACATCTTCGCGAAACATTGCGCGAAGCGCCGTGCTGAAATCTTTGGTATCCACTCCAACTTCTCGTTGATCAATAATAGATTTATCTTCAGTAAACAAATATTCTATGGGGTCTTCAACAGTAATAATGTGCTTGGATCTTGATGAATTAACAAGCTGAACCATCGAGGCGAGCGTGGTGGATTTACCCTGTCCAACAGGACCCACTACTATGAAAAATCCTTGCTCTTTGAACGCAAAATCTTTTATTATCGGTGGCAAATTAAGCTCTTCGATGGTTGGAATTTTAGCCGGTATCAGACGAAGAGCCGCTCCCACATGACCCTTTTGGAAGAATGCATTACCTCGAAAGCGAGTCCCATTTGCTAGGCTGTAAGCGAAATCCAGATCTTTCTGCTTGAGCAACAACTCACGTTCGTCAGGATGGAGCATCTCAAGAGTAAGTGCCATTGAGTCTTCCGGGGATAGGACGGGCTTGTTAACAAGAGGAACGAGCTCCCCGGACACGCGGATCGTGGGATGGCGCAGAGAAGAGATATGCAAGTCAGATGCGCCTTGCTTTATAACTATGTCTATTAAGTCAGCTATCTCTTTTGCGTAATCCATTTTGGTTAGTTTGTAGTTAGTAGTGAGTAGTTTGTAGTGAATGCAATCCAATACTCACTACTGCCTACTGACTACTCACTGTGTTTTATTTTCAGATGTAATTTGTTTAACTTTTTCCACCACCTCCGTCGGAGTTGAGCTCGCCTTTATAATGTAGCCCCGAGCACCAGACTGCATACCTTTCTCAATATCTTCTTTCTGGCCGAGATTAGATAGGAATATAACTACAGAACTCTTGGCTAGATTCTGTTTTTTGAGCTCTTCCATAAATCCAAATCCGTCCATTACAGGCATCATAATATCAAGCAGAATTATTTGAGGCTTCGCTCCGTCCACGATTTTCTGGAGCGCTTCAGTAGCATCTGAAAAAGCCGATACATCGAATCCACTGTCGGTGAATTTGAGCGAGTACATGTCGAGCAGGAATTTGTCGTCGTCGATTATGAAAATTGTTTTTTTCTCTGCCATTGTTCCTATTATAGCACTGTTATTGATTCGAGCATGTGGAGAGTATGCTAAAACTTCATAGCCTCCTCGAATGGAATGAGACCTTGCATAGACTTTATGATTGCATCCTCTTTAATAGTAAGCATGCCTTTTGCTCTCGCCACTTTGTATATCTCACTATCTTGTGGAGTCTTCAAGATTACGCCCTCAAGATCTCTATCCATCTCAAGCGCTTCGTATACACCAATTCTGCCTCTTACCCCAGTAGCACAAGTGGTTGATTTTTTGGGTCTACATACACTGTTCACTTTAGAAATCTGGTCTTTAATACCTGCCGGAAGATCAGAGAATTCTCGGTCTATAATAAGCCTAATAGCATCATCGATAGGCACAACTTCTTTCTCTTCGCAGAGTTTTCTAGAAAGTCTCTGCCCAATAGATAGAATAAGCGTAGGTGCGATTAGGTATGGGTCTACTCCCATATCGACTAGACGCGATATGGCACCAACAGCAGTATTAGTATGTAGTGTAGACAAAACCAAATGACCGGTAAGAGCAGCTTGAATGGCAAGCTGAGCAGTCTCCTTGTCGCGGATTTCTCCAACCATTATTACATCCGGGTCTTGACGGAGAATAGAGCGCAGACCTTCGGCAAAAGTGTATTCAATCTCTGGGTGGACTTGGGATTGGTTTATACCCGGAATGTTGTACTCAACCGGATCTTCAAGTGTTACTATGTTCATTCCGTCCTTATCAAGAGAGTTCAACATAGCGTATAGAGTCGTGGATTTACCGGAACCGGTTGGACCCGTCACCAAAATCATTCCGTACGGCTTATCCAGAGCTCTTTTAACTGTAGCAAGTGTGCTGTCGCCCATTCCCATCTGTTCTAGTGAACGAACTCCAGTGAGCTGATCGAGAATACGAATTTCGACTTTTTCACCGAAGAAAGTAGGCAAAGTGGAAACACGGAAGTCAACTGCACGATTTTCTATCACGGCCGAGAAACGACCGTCTTGTGGCCGTCTCTTTTCGTCTATCTTAATATTGGCAAGAATCTTTATACGAGCAACCACAGCATCGTGAACCCCCAGAGGCAGAAAAAGACTTGTGTTCATGTCGCCATCTACACGGAAACGAACACGAACTCTCTTATCAAGCGGCTCAATGTGAATGTCTGAAGCGTTGCCTTCAGTGGCATGCTGGATAATGACTGCAACAATTTTACTTACTGGTGCCTCTTCAATAATATCTACTTCAACATGCTGTGACATGCTTTCCTGGAGCTCTTTCGACGCGCGATCTCGTTCCTGCATCTCCGTATCGAATTGCCCAAGCGCAGTATCGATCTGGCCGACAAGTCCTTTGTAGTTGTCTAAAATTTTAGTGTAAGCATCCTCGCTAATCTGGAAAATCTTGAAGGGAATATTACTTTTAGAAGAAATGAACCCCGCCGCACCTCTGGCATCCACGTCATCCGGTTTTACAAATCCAAGATCGAGCATTCCGTCTGCAAGACCAAGCGGAACAAATTTATAATGTTGGGCCGTTTCTTCCGGCACATATTTAAGAACTTCAAATGGTATTTTGAAGTCAATTACCTGTCTGACTGGAACAGTGATTGTTTGTTCTTTTCCGAATACCATGATGTTTTATTCGGGAAGATTGAAGTGCATGCTAATCTTCTACGATCCCCGACGGTGCCTCAACTAAGGAGACACGAAGCCTCCACCGACTCCTGTATCCACATTCGAATTACTATTCTGACCGGAACTTGAATTTAATGCTGGATTTGTTGGCTTTGTAACTTTTTTAGTCGTCGGATTATTTGTAGATGAATTAGTGTTTTTGGCTTTGTTTTCCGTGGCTGTTTGATTCAAACTATTGACTTGGGTCGTTGAATTGGAAGACTGGATAAGACTTGCTTGGGACGAAAGAGACCCGGCACCGTTTATTACTCCAGAAATTTCCAGAGGTGAAAATGGATTGTCCCTACCTGGAGTTTGTTCTGGTAATGGTCTACTCATGTCTTTCAGTGCTAAAAATACTACGTCCTGCAATATTGCTCGATCTAGATTCAGATCTTGCATTTTGAGCAATGTGGCCAAAAATTTCTGTCCCACCACTGAATCAGTATCTTTTGGAACAACTTGCCCGCTAAGTGATGGTTTACCTGATGTATTCAGTGCCGCCGATTCACCACTGTCACTTTGACCAAGGAAAAAATAGATAGCTGAAACTATAACTAGGACCAAAACTGCGACTAAAATTATTGTTTTCTTATTCATTTTACTTGATCCAGTATGTCCTAATCTCGATTGAATAATCGTTCATGTCTTTGTCGGACGCGTTGAATGAAAGGCTTGTTACATCCACCAATCTTAGACTAGTCTCCAGATCGTGCAAAAATAGCCTGAGATCGTTATACGAACCGGATACATTGAATGAAAGCGTGACCGAACCATACGACTGATTACTGCCGATTACCTGCGGTGCCATCGAATCATTTTTGATTTTCGCGTTTTTGACCCGCATGTTGTACTTGGTGGCGATGTTGTTCATGTCTATAATAAGCCTCACATTATCGATACTGTCCGGGAGCATTCTGTTTATGTTGTCTAGCTCAGTAGGAGAAAAAGAGTTGTACTCTGCTAGTTTCTTCTCTCGAACTTTACGCAAATTCTTGTCGTTCGATAAAGCGCTATCAAGCTCGTCAGCTTTGGCTTGTTTAACATATATCTCATCAATAATACTTCTCGTGAATCCAAAGAAAAGAGTAAGCGCTACGAGAACTAATAGAAGTGGTAGTATGAAGCGTGTCATAATTATTCTACTGTACTTTTATTGATTCGTGATAAGAGAAGAGCGCAGGATCGGCGTCGGCAGAGAAATTAAACGTCACGCTTCCATCCGGCGAAAGATTCAGATCAGAAAAAACAATGTCTGAAAAATATTTCTGGGCTCCTGGTTTTATATACTCCGCGGACTGTGAAGCTATGGACTCGTAGTCTCTGGCCTGGCCCGTCATCTTAATTTCTATTAAGCCATTTACTCCATAATTGTAAGTGAGACCTTTGAATCTAATACTAGTAAGAGTAGTTTGCTCAAGATATTGAAGTGCTGGAATCAATGTAATGTGACGAGAAAGCAAACCTCCAGAATTTTTCTTGCCCATGGCGGCTGTTATCTTAGTATTCAGCCTGCTCATCATTTCAAGAGTTCCGGGGTCAAAAGATTTCTCTGCTATTTTAAGCTGGTCCTTTTTGTTGGCTATAGAATTATCAAGCTGCATGCTGAAAAGCCAAACGCCTCCATGCGTAAGAACAGCGGCAAGAAAGAGAATTACGGCCACAAACAAAACTAGCCCCACAGGTCTTCTGCCGGCTTTTACCGCACCTGTCGGTCCGGCTAAAGTTTTCTTTGGAATAAATGATGTTTGAATTTCCATTACGCTTGCTCTTGAATTGCCCTAAGCGCCAAGCCCACCGCAACCGAAAACGTGGGCCCCGCATCCTTTAAAACATTATCTAGAAATGCAGGAGCTTCTACTTTTCTAAATGGATCACCGTATGTTACTTCTACTCCGAAACTTTTTTTCGCGATATCTGAAAGCCCCTGCAACAAACTTCCGGAACCAATCATAATCACTTTTGCAATCGATCTCTTGTACTTTCTTTGATAATTTACTAAAAATTCGTTCGCTTCATAGAACACATATTCGAGAACCGGATTGATGAGAGTCACAATGTCGCCTTCTTGCTGACCTATGAGGCCAACCTTTCTTTTAATCTCTTCAGCTTTTGCAAATGGTATGCCCATAGATTTAGAGATGGCGAGTGTCATATCTTGTGAACCTTTGCTTATTGTCTGGGTAGCTTTAATCACTCCGTAGTCCACAATGGAAATCTTTGTACTACTAGCGCCCATGTCGAGCACAAGTACCGGTAATAGATCGTGGCCCATAACTGCGCGTACCGCACTGAAGGTCTCAATCTCGAATCCTCCTGTCTGCAATTCGAGTTTGGTCACAATATCTTTGTACTGTTGAATTATTGTGTTATGAATCGCAACTAACAGAACTTCAACTCCGTTAACCTTTTCCGCTTCAGGTGCTCTCGCATCCACGGGCCCTTCAGTAACAGGCTTTGGAATAATCCACCAATCAAGGGTCACTTCTGATACAGGAACAGGAACATATTTCCTTGCCTCAATTGGAACGATCTGATCTACGATGTGCGAGTCGCTTGCCGGAATGTCTATGAGCGTAATGAAACTCGAACGCAGAGGGATCGACACTGAAGCGCGCTTAGTGTTCACGTTCGACTCGCGCATGACATCCTCAAGGGCTTCTGTGATCTTTGTAATGTCGAGACTCGTCGCCTGACCAATTTCTGAAGTGGCATAGGGGCCGAGAGCGATCTCCCCGTAAGTCTCGAGCACTGCTTTGCCGTGATCTTTTTTAAGCTGGACAACCTTAATAGACGATGAGCCAATGTCTACACCCACTACACTGTTACTTTGTTTTTGGAAAAGAGCTAACTTGTTCAGTCCGAACAGATTCGAAAATGGGTTTGGCATATCATGAATTAGTGTCAAAATAATTATACCACAGCGTGAATCAAAATAAGGTGGAAATGTGTGTTAGTTATCCACAAGAGCGCTTCGCGCAGAAAACAAAGCACAAAGCACAAAAAACCAAACAGTTTATGTTTCGTGCCTTTTGCTCTAAAATATGTTCATGCTGAAAGATCTTTTCACAAACGTAAAACATGTCGTCTTTTCGCTCCTGTTTCCGGAGAACTGTCGCGGATGCGGTAAAGCAGATGTTCTACTCTGCGAAGAATGTCTGGCGTTAGTACCTGAAAATCATGAAAATCCTTACAAAAATGTTTGGAGCATCTTCCCGTATGAAAATAGACTAATACGGAAATCTATCCAAGATTTAAAATTCAAGAACAGAAAAGAGTTCGCCGCGCCCTTAGGCGCGGCTCTTTATGAATACCTGATAGACCTACTAGCTGACGAAAACCTATTTTCCGGAAACTGTGGAAAAGTGACCTGGCTTATAGTACCTGTGCCCTTGTCTAAAGAACGTTTAAAGACACGTGGCTATAATCAAGCCGGGCTTATAGGACAAAGTATTGTAGATAAAGATAAATCGGACATTTTTATAATGGACAATAGTGTCCTATATAAAAGACACGAAACAGTATCTCAAGTAGAGATTAAGGACCGCAAAAGACGCCTAGAAAATCTTAAAGGACTATTCGCTGTCCGTAATGCACAGCTTATCCACAAGGCTCACATTATAGTGCTAGACGACGTCGTAACTACTGGTGCCACAATGCGAGAAGCAATGAAAACCTTAAGGTCAGCAGGAGCAAGAAAAGTGATCGGCCTCTCTGTCGCCCACTGAATTTTTGCATGAAGACTGTCCTCCCCCGGCTTCGAGAGGACAGTCTTCTGGAATTTGGCCGCACCAAGCTAAGCCTGCTTCCCTGCTTTGAAAAAAATCGTGACGGTGTTAGATTGGAAAGTAGAGCTGATGTAATTAGGTATATTCGACCTATCGGAACGAGTAATCCGAAGCACAAACGAAGATACATTAAAATACTGGAGGGTGAGCCAGCCGGCACGGCAGCGGTTTGCTAAACCGTACACGGGGTAATTCTCGTGAATGGGTCCGATTCCCATACCCTCCGCATTAAAACGAGATTAGATTTTAGACCAGAAATGGAAATAGTCAAACAAGAAAATAACAAAATAGAAAATCCAGAAAAACAGGAACGCGTAGTTTTTGTTGAAACTATAAGAAAATCAGTCATGGATACTTTTCCGTTTGTTTCAGAGGATCAAAAAAATATTTTTAACAACAAATTTAAGCCCATAATTGAAAACTGTGGTGATTTATCTGAAGCAGAACTTGTAAGAAATATCAGACTGGTTTTGGCCAGCCTAGAGAATACACACACAAAATTAGAGGAGAAATGGCAAGTAAAATATTACTTAGATAAGCCAATTTTTTATAAGGCTGGTAAGTTTTGGGTAGAAGACAACGGTTCAGTCTTAGAGGTTCTCAGTATAAATGGTATTTCGATCGGCGATTTAGTAAAAGAAAAAATGGAGGAACGCGGCGGAGGAACAATCGATAATAAAATCAACTGGGCATTAAGAGATTTGGAGTGTTCGCAAACAGCAAATTCGATTGTATTAGAAGCAAAGAAAGAGAACGAGGTTTATGCTTTGGAGGTAAACTTTGTCGTTGATAGAAAGTCCGGGATACCCATGACAAGCAAAAGGGTTGTCAGCGGCAAAATGTTGGATCAGGAGACTGGCTATTTGCAAATAAAAAGTTGGTCAGGCCAAGTAAATTTCGATGGTAAAAATGTTGCTGATTTAGTAGAGGAAGAATTAGCGTCTTTAAAAACATCCAAATTTTTAATAATAGATGTTAGAGAGAATGGTGGCGGTGATAGCCCATTGGCGGAAAAATTAGCAGGTCATTTTGTAAAAAAAGGAACACATTATGGGACTGTCCTAAAGAGACAAGCTGGAGAAGATGAGCTTATAAGGTCTGGACTCGAACTGGAACCGCAAGGAGATTTTTTAGACAAGAAAAAAGTAGTCGTTTTAACAGGTCCAAGATGTTTAAGCTCTAATGAAATGTTTATTATGATGATGAAGGATACGGGCATTGCGAAGACTATTGGTCAGACAACGGGTGGTGGTTCCGGTAATCCAAGGTCTTTTGAGATTTCTCTTAATGGAAAAACATACACGCTTAAGGTCTCGTCCTGGAAAATGATTAGGAACAACGGCAACGATTTGGAAAGTGTCGGAATCGAGCCAGATTTGCCTGTCGCGATAACCCCGGAAGACGTGGTAAATCATCGAGATGTTGAATTAGAAGTAGCTAAGAAATATTTTCAAGAGCATCGACTTGATTAAAACGGAACGAGAGTCCTAATCTCCCCGTACCCGCCAAGTTATGAAATTACCCACTTCGGATAGGATTTATCTTTCGAGATCGAAAATAAAAGGAGCTAACCGTGGAGTCTTCGCTCATTCCAAAATAAAGAAAGGGGAAATTATTGAAAAGTGCCCGGTCGTAATAATCCCTGCGGTAGAATTGCCAGACATAAACAAAACGACGCTTCTGAACTACTATTTCTGTTTCGCAAAGGATGAGTCAAAGTGGGCTATTGCGCTTGGTTTTGGTTCCCTTTATAACCATTCATACGAGCCGAATGCGACTTATACTAAGGATTACAAAAATTCACTGATCTACTTCACTGCGATTAAAGATGTGCTGAAGGACGAAGAGATTACAGTGAACTACAACAGTGGAGATCCGGAGGACAAAACACAACCCTACAACTTCGGAGTTCCACCCTACAAGGAACTCAAAAGAAGCAAGTAGCCTTAGAAGAACACAACCTTATGGTGCAAAAACGTGTTAACATTGATGCATGGTAAGTAAGATGAAAAATGTGAGAGCTTCTTATCTAAGAACCTTCGTATTCGGTGTCGAGGACAGTCTTGCCTCCACAGTCGGATTACTTTCAGGTGTTGCGGCGGCAAACATGTCACGGGAAGGAATATTCCTGACCGGTGTCGTCCTAATATTCGTAGAGGCGGTATCAATGGCGGCAGGAAGTTTTCTCTCAGAAGAATCATCCGAAAATTATCTGACAAAAAAAGATGCGGTTAGAAGGGTGCCTGTAATCGAATCCGCAATAATGTTTTTCTCGTACGTTTTTTCGGGCATTATCCCTCTGTCGCCATACTTTATCCTAGAGGGCGATGAAGCATTTAAAGTATCGATATACTTATCTCTTGTATCCCTATTCCTACTTGGACTCCTAAGTGGCTACCTTTCAAAAACTAGTTTTATAAAAAGTGGTTATAGAATGCTTCTTGTCGGGGGCTTAGCAATAGCTGTAGGTGTAATAGTGGGCGGAGCCTTTAATTAGACCCTAAAACTTATTTGAATTTACAAACGAATATTCTCGGATAGATATATGAATCTGCAACGGAGGTGGGAACTTTGAGTTCCAACGTCTTCGTAATTTTAAACCTAGAATCTATAAGCTTTTGATAAAGAAGTTTGTGTTCTGTAGTGTAGACCACGAGAATCCCCCTTTGACTTAACGCCTCTTCACAATACCTGACAAAACGTTCATACAGCTTATCTAAATCTTCTTCCTTCGAGATCTGCATGCCAAAAGGTAGATCGGAGGTAATCACATCGAATTTCCCGAGTTCGGGCGAATCGAAAATGTCCGTGGTCTTTAGGTCAACACGTTTTATTAACCCAGCTTTCTTTATATTTTCCGCTGCAAGTGCATTGCTTTTGCCGTTAATATCAAACCCGGTGAGCTTAAGTTTCAGATTAAATAGTCCAGCCTCAATAAGAAGCGTTCCGCTCCCGGAAAACACGTTTAAGTAGTTTTTTGCTGCATTGAGATCGCAAAGTGTGTTCACGGCGTATGCAATAGTAGGGTTCAACCCTCCTTTAATATTCGCCACGCGATAATCGCGCACAGAAAGTGGTCTTGGAGTAAGTCTCACCGCAAGCTCCCACACATCCTCCTGCTTACCAATACAAATCTCCATGTCAGGATCTTCTGCACGTGCTAGCTTATATGTTTCAGTGATGTAAGACGCAATCTCGCGCACTTCCATCGACTCTTTGCCAGCGCAAACAAGTTTAAACGTTTTGAATTTATCTTCGCTTGTTTTAAGAGCAATGTGGATCAAGTCACCTAAAACTGATTTATGTTTTGAGAGATAAATTGGATTAAGCTTTGCACCGATCCTCACAACATATGCCTTAAGTACACTCTTAAGTGAGAGCAAATTTTTAAGATCAGAAACTGGCTCGAGATAGATTTTGTCTTCCCCTTCGTGGACTACAATCAAATCCTTGTACTTGGCAATTTCTTCAAGAGCAACACCCCTTAGGCCAGGAATAAAGCTAAGTTTAAGCAAGTCTTCAGTTGCATCAAGTTTGTTACTCATAACTTTTGAAATTAAAGGTACCTGGTACCTTTTCTACTTATCCAACTCGAGAGTTTGATCTATGCGGATCTGCGACACAAATTCAGGAACGTGAGACACTAGAATCATGGCCCCTGTATATTTATTGATCGCCTCAGCGATTACCGGTATGTGACGAAAATTTATATGATTTGTGGGCTCGTCAAGAAGAAGGAGTCCCGGTTTTTCTAATACCAGCCTCGCGAATGCGACCAGACCCTTCTGTCCTTCGGAAAGGTTTCCAATCTTTGTAAATACTGCGTCTCCTGTAATAAGAAATCCTGCTGCAACCTTACGGATATGTTCTTCGATTTTGTTGTCTGAAACCTTGAGCAATGTTTCGAAAACTGTCTCTTCAAAATTAAGTGTCCTAAAATCTTGTTCGTAGTAGCCAACTTTAACGCCTGGAGTAATGGTCGAGCCTTTTGCTGTTCCCCTTGCAATGGCCTTGAGTAATGTGCTCTTGCCTATTCCGTTTGGCCCCGCTAAAAGCAATCGCTGATTACGCCTAAGTTCCACTTTTGCTTTCCTCTGATGAATTTTGTGCTTCACCATAGTGCTAAATGACTCGAGCTTAAATAAAACACCCGAAAGATCTTCCTGCATTGGAATCACAAATGGTCGAATGGTTTTGTCTTCTTTTCTGCTATCAACTTTTTCTTCTTCAAGCTCTTCTGCGAGATCTCGCATACGCCTAGCGACCAATCGTAACCGTCCACCTTTGTTCGCGAAAAAGTTCGCCTTGTCCTTCTTCTCTTGAATGGTTTTCGCAAGCTGCGCATTCAATCTTTCTTCTTTTTCGAGTCTTGCCGCTATCTGATCTCGCACGTCAAAATAGTTGCCAACATACTGATCAACTTTTTTTGTGAAAACATCCAGATAAAGAACTCCTTCGGTGAAACTATTAAGGAAACCTGCATCGTGGGAAATCACGATACAACTTTTGTCATAGTTAATGAGAAATTTTGTGAGGTGTTCAATGCCCGCCTTATCGAGATTGTTCGTGGGCTCATCGAGCAGTAGCAAGTCTGGGTCTTGAATAAGTGCAGACGCAAGAAGGAGGCGAGCCTGTTGGCCGCCCGAAAGTGTCCGCACGACACGGTCGTGCGGACAGTCTAAATTGACCACATCGAGTACTGCCTCAATCTTCGGATCAATATCGTAAACTTTCCGTGTAAAAAACTTCTCGAAAAATTCTTTCAGAGTGTAGTCGAGTTCGGCGGGCCGAACGACCTGTTTAGCCATAGCAATCGTAAGTCCGTGCATTATCTGGATGTCTCCAGCTTCCGGCTTGAAATCTCCAGAAATAAGATGAAAAATTGTACTTTTGCCGGCACCATTTTGGCCCATGAGAGTAATCTTACTTCCACGTCTCACACTGAAATCAACCGTATCTAAAATAGGCTTCTTGTGTCCAAATTCAAAAGAAACTTTTTCGAATCTTACTATTACATCCTCTTTTGCCATGAACAAAGAGAATACCTTATATAAAGGCCTTTGTTAAGTTTTCACTGTCCGAAGCTGAAAGAAGAGAGCACGGATTCAAGTTTAGAGAACATTAATTCGGAAAATTCAGCACTCAACTCTTTACCGGATTCAAAAACATTCCATCCCACGTTTAGGGTGATTGAATAGCAATTACCGTAATAGTAAGTGCGATACTGACGGCTTGCTAGTCTGTGTCCAGCGCTTGCATCACCATACCGATCGTAGTAAAAAGTGAGACCATTGATTAATTTTGTCTCCGTTTTTGCAATTCCGGGACCTTGCTCATTCGTAGTTTTACAATCTGCGGCAGTTGGCGTCACGCGCACTTCAATATTTGCCGCCTCAAATCCAGGTGAAGTCTCTCCACCTACATACCAGAGACAAGCCTCTGCTCGTCTACCGACAACAGCATTCGGAGTCGTGTCGCATGAAATACTGTATGAACCAGGAGTTTTGTCCGTGTTCAGCTCAGTTGATAGCGCAAAATCAGAAGGATAAGAAAAGGTTAAGACTGAGCTCGAGTCGGTAAATGTTTTTATACCAGTTGTATTGTTTTCTGCTGTGGAGAAACTATTTTCGACAAAGGCACCTCTAGTCGAATCAAATACCCATTCTGAAATTATGGTCCTACCAACACTGTTGTCGTAGGCTGAAGTTATTAGATTACCTTTTTGTGATTTTTTATAACCACGAGTAAAGACATCTCTCGAAGACTGACCATTTTTAGAGATAAAATTGTACTGCACTATTTTTTTCCTAGCCCAGTCGTAACCGTATACATACATGAAAGTGCCATTACAGCTTGCATACTGATACATAATAATAAAATCTTTGTATCCGTTCGGATCTAGTTGCTCCACGACAAGTTTTCCATCTGATGCTGTACCCTTAGCAAATTGTAGAGTTCCCAGATCAAGAACTGCACCACTATTTGCTGTGAGCACATAGTTACCGCTGTAGATTTCTGTACCCGCAGGAGCTCCACAATAGCCAGGCTCGGGTTTAATCGATGTTTTTTGGTCAGAAGAAAGCAGATTTACTGCAACATATTGATCAGGCCCGAAAAGTAATGCAGAAGACAGAACATTGACCGGCGGTTGTGACAGCAGGTTTACCTGCTTGCTTGCTTTAATTTCATTATTAATTGGAACAACTGTCGGTTCGACTGTGGCTTCAGGCTTGCGGAAGTAATAGAACACAAGGCTCATAATAACAACGACTACTCCGACCCCAATCCAAAAAATTTTCTTCATAAATTGTGGTGTATAAAATCGTACAATATTTAATTCTGCAAATCATAGCACGTATTTCTGCAAAAAAATTAGCACGAAGACTGCCCGCTGGTGCCTCGATGTAATCTTCAGAAATTTAAACCCACGCTAGGCCCTACTCAAACTCATCGTCAATATCTAAAAAATCCATGAGCTGCTGGCGAAGTTCAAAGCGATACTTTTGATCCAGGACACCTAGCGTCTTTAAAATCCGTGTAAGATCAACAACACGCACCTGCGCGAGCTCGAGGGTTGAGTCTTGAGCGAGACCGTTCTCCTTGGATTTCTTAACCGGAATAGTGAGGTACACCTGACGATCTGTCGTTGTGAACGGAATTATTACTGCTGTGTTTATATGCGACGCGTTCGTTCTGTTGTTCTGTATAACAACAGCCGGTCTAACGCCTTTTTTCTCCGCCCCCTTGGTTTGGCTCAGTTGAACTACTACAATATCGTACTTTTTCATTCTAGGCCGACCCGAAGATTAATCGGATTGTTTGCAATATCAAGCCACATCTGCATATCAGGACTATCTGCGAGTGCATTGCCGGACTCAAACATAAGCTGTCCAATCCGCGCACGTTCAGCTTTGCGAAGCGCGGCCTCAAGCACATCGCGTCTGGTACGATCTTCCGCCTTGGCCCAATCGTCCAAGAACTTAAGTAACTTCGCATCTATATTAGTTGTTAGTCTAGCAGTTTTAATATGCATGCTGTGTATGTATTATACGTACATACTATAAAAGACATCCTCGGAAGTCAAATCATACCACTTCTCAGGAAAATAGGCTCGCTTATCTTTGTCGTTTTTGTAGCATTCATGCTCCATGCATAAATACACAAGTCTGTCTTGTGTACACAAGACAGACTTGTGTATAAATTCTTTGCACTAAAAATCCCCGAGTACCGTCTGGTCACGAGGAGTCCGCCTTTACCACGACGTAGCCTTGGCATAGTAGGGTTTTACCACGATGTAGCTTGAATAAGCGAAGTCTGGTGAAGGCCTTTGCGGGATGGCCTACCTCTCTCCGCCGCCGATGGCCTTGGCCATCGGCGGCGGGTGAAGGGTTTATGTGTACTTGGTTACTGCTAAGGCTACTAAGTTGTGCTAGTCGTCTTCTTGCTGCTGCCCATCGAATCGATGCCTCGTCCTTCAGCCGTGATGCCGACCGACGTTAGAGATCCGGTGTAAAGCTCACCGCGAACTGCGTCCACGTGGCTCTTATTCTGAACAAGATTCGCACGGAGCCTCTTGGCTACGACATCGAAGAATCCTACGCGCGTCTGAACGCCGATGCTCTCTATCAAGTTTGTTGGCCCTATTGCCTTCTTGAAATCGGCCTCGACCACCCTGAGTTCCGCCTCGACGCGGTCGAGCAGCACCTTACCGATTCGCACTGTGTCCTCTTTTGGCACTAGGGCGATAGGCTTACCATCTCTCATAAGCGAGCCGGTGCAGGTCGACATGAAGTTGACGGAAAGAATGACTTTACAGCCAAGGAACTCAAGCTCTCGACTGTCACCGTTACTGATCGACTCCGCGAAGAACGTAGTCGGCACGCTCATGTGGTAGCTCGCATGTTGCCCAGCCGCAAGTTTCTTCTCTTCCCACGCCGACTTGCCCTCCTTCTCTGTCAGTATCAGCACACTACCGGGCCCGACGTAGACGAAAAATCTGGATATACAGAGAACGGAAAAGAAAAATGCTGACGCGATCACCGTGTGCACTCGGATGTCGAATCGTTCCCAGAAGCACGGGGTACTTGACCAATTTGGCACGCAGAGATTTCGATCGGCAGTGTACCTTGTGCCACGGCATAGACCCCGCAGGAATTTCACTCCGGCCGAGGCAACGACCACTCCCATGAAGAGAAAGAGGAAGTAGCCAAAACTAATTGAATCCCTTTTCCACATTTCGGAAGCGCTGTTCAGGAACACTACTAGGGCCAACGTGTAAAGAAATGCGTTCAACGAGACGAGAAACCTGTAACTCACCTAGATCACCTCTTTCCTGCCTTTTAGGCAGATAATGTACCAAGTTTAGCGTAAATGCCGTATAGCGATCAAATGACTAAGGATATAGCCATCTTGTCGCTACACGGCATAATTTTCAAGATACCAAAATCTAACTATATTATACAGCACATTGTGATTATTTGTCAATGTTGCCGTTACAAACAGGAACTGCTCACAACTCCAAATAAGCGTCTTTGCGAGGTACTCCGAAGCAATCTAGGTTTATCGGAGCAATACACTGGATTGCTTCGGATTACCTCGCAAAGACAGAGCGAGATATACAGCGTATATTAGCCAGCACTCGTTTTTTGTGAGCAGTTACTACAAACAGGAACAAATAAATGCAGAAAGGCTATAAAAAGGCCATGTTTAATGCTATAGTTTAGGAATGCAGACAGGCAAAATGAAACATTCGAATCCGAAGCGCCGGCCCCGCCTCGGGCGGGGCCGGCGACCAGAGCCCTCCTCTTCTTTGGAGCCCGCCTTTCCCATGCGCATTAATAAATATCTCGCCATGGAATCAGTGAGTACTCGCCGAGGCGCTGACGAGCTTGTCGCAAAGGGTAAGGTGATGATCAATGGCAAAAAAGCTTTGCTTGGGCAAAAGGTAAACGAGGGCGACAAAGTTGAAATCGCGACTAACAAGAAAGCAAAACCCTTTCGCTATTACGCCTACAACAAGCCGAAAGGTGTCATTAGCCACTCGGCACAATTCGGCGAGGACGACGTGGTAAAAGCCTCCGGACTCAAGGGTGTATTCCCTATTGGCAGACTCGACAAGGACTCACACGGACTCATAATTCTCACAGATGATGGACGCATCACTGACAAGCTACTGAACCCAGACTATTATCACGAGAAAGAGTACGTGGTACAGGTTCAGCACGATCTTCGTGCGAGCTTCAAGGAGTACATGGAGGCTGGCATAACAATCGACGACTACACTACAAAACCGTGCAAGGTGAAAATTATTGGTCCGAAGAAATTTGGCATAATTATTACAGAAGGCAAAAAGCATCAGATCCGTCGCATGTGCGAAATAATGCACAACGAAGTAACAGACTTGAAACGAACGCGTATTATGAACATTCGTCTTGCTGACCTACCAGATAATGCATCACGCCAGATTCTAGGCGATGAACTGCACGAATTTCTAGAGTTGTTGGATGTTGTGGAACGATAATGCTTTCAAGAGCGTCTTTGCGAGGGTAAATCCGAAGCAATCCAGTATCTCCTAGATTGCTTCGCGCCATGGCGCTCGCAATGACGACATTAGTACGAAGCTTATAAATTGCAATTATCATGAGCCAAAACACAGTCCGCCAAAAACCTAGACGACACAAAAAATGGCGCTTTTATATTCTTAAAGCTGTGAATTACGAAATGTACTTTTAACAAAAATTGACGCATACTAGAAAGGCACCCGATGAGGGTGCCTTTCTTTCACACATGTATCCACAAATTCTAACCAACCTACAAAAGATTGTCACATATATCACACACAAAT
>JACRKE010000019.1 GCA_016215335.1 Candidatus Vogelbacteria bacterium
GTGGTAGTGGGTATCGTACGCATTGTGCCATGTTTTCTTGACGGGCATCCCTCTATTCTACTTGGAAACCGAGGGTTTCCAAACCTTCCTCCAAGGTCATCGCGGCAGAGCCGCGAGGAAATCGCTACGCGTATTATACACAGTAGGTTATCTGAATCAAGCGATATAATTAGTTCATGGCGTTTTCTACGCTCCTTTTAGATTATCTAGCTTGGCATTTCTCACCTGGCCTAATTGATTTTTGGAAAGTTTGGGCAGATTTGGTGTACTTTATCTACCACTTTTTTGCAATTCCAATTCATCTTAAATCTGTATTTAAGCCCCTTTATCGATTGAATGATACAAATGCAGAATTCGGTATATGGCCCTATGTAGAGCTCAAGCTCTATAACATCATCATGCGTTTAGTCGGTTTTGTATTTAGGGCGGTTACATTGATTATCGGATTAGTCTGCATTCTTCTGCACCTCATATTTGGGGTTTTTCTGTTTGTTGTTTGGTTCTTCTTGCCCCCGGTAATACTAATATTGTTTGTGTACGGTTTTAAACTTCTGCTCACAATATAATGGAAAATTTAGAATATAAAACCATCAACCTGATTGAATCTGTGGTGAGCCACAAGGCGAGGCACAGGCTTATTAAACTTACGTCTGTCCTCTCTATTGTTACTATTTTTGGTATAGCTCTTGCTCGACTGTTTGAGGAAATTAATTTTCTGGAAGTTCATCTTATTGGTCTCATGCTAATTTTGTTTGCGGTGTGGCTTCTGATATTTACACTTGAGTGTATGCACCGCTCGCTTACAAGCAGAGTCGACATTGGTTCAATATATGTATATGACGTTCTGTCGTCTGCCGAATACGAGAGTGGTTCTTATCTTAAAGCCTTTGTTAATTCGAAGCTCGGTCAGATTTTCATAATCAGAGCAGAGTGCGCAGAAGGAGATCTTAAGAACGCGATTGAGAGCGCTTCTGCCATGAATGAGGAAGCCGTATCCGAAGTGTCTCCCACACTCGAGAATTTTGTCACTTGGATGTACGACTCTCATCCTCAATTTTCTAAACTTCTTAGCAAGAGTCGCGTTATGAAAAATGACGCGATTGCTATCGCCAAGTGGATTAACTTCGAGCTCACAAAGGGCAATAAGAGTGAGCGTTGGTGGAGTCCGGAATCACTCATGCTCCACTCGTCTCTGGGTAAGCGTTGGAATTATGGACGAACTCCAGCTCTTGATCGATATAGTAGGGACCTTTCAGATTATCCACACGAAAAATATGAGCCCATCTTGGAACTTGTATATGAAAGACAAATTAAACAACTTCAAATCGCTCTCTCAAAACCTGAATTTGATAGCGCCATTTTAGTATCGTCACCTGAATATGGCGGAGATGAAGTGGCGGCAGTGCTTGCGGAAATTATTCGGAGTGGAAGGACTACACCTGAGCTTTCGCACAAGAGACCAGTTTATTTCCATGGAGGAGTTTTCGCTACGTCTTTTACGGATTTGAACATATTTGGCCAGGAATTGAACACTGTATTCACTGAGGCTGTGCTTGCCGGTAACACCGTAATGATTATAGAGGATTTTGGTGCTCTTGCAGATACTGCAAAGCGTACGGGCCTTGAGCTTGGGGCTTTACTCGAGCCTTATCTAGAAGGAGGCCTTCAAGTTTTGGCACTCACGGACCAAAAGTCATACCGAAATACGATAGAGACCGACAAGGGTATGCTTAAGTTCTTTGAAGTAATTCAGCTCGAGGAACTTGATAACGAAAAGACTAAAGTTATTTTAGAAAAGGTGGCCAATGATTACGAATCTAGAAGTGAAGTCATTTTCAGCTACCCATCTCTTGAGCGAATTGCAGATATTGCCTCCAGGTATGTTGTTGAAGGTGTGATGCCTAAAAAAGCAATAACACTACTCGGAGAAATCTCCGGATATGCCAAAGGAAAGATGGATATGTTTATAACGCACGCTACGGTAGACGAATATGCACGACAGAAATTCAATCTCCCTATTGGTAAAATTACAACCGAAGAGAGGGGGGATCTTCTGTCTCTCTCGAATAGAATATCCGAAAGGGTATTGGGCCAATCAGAAGCGGTAAAAGCCGTTACAACCGACATGGAGCGATTAAGAGTGGATGTCCGCAATCCTAAACGACCAGTTGCCTCTTTCCTATTTATAGGACCAACAGGTGTGGGTAAGACCGAAATGGCAAAAGTACTTTCTTTAGTCCACTACGGAAGCGAAGATGCGCTTGAGCGACTTGATATGACTGAATACCAGAGCGACGATGCACTCGATAAACTCATTGGCTCCTTTGCAAATGATAAGCCCGGAGTGCTGACAAGTCTTCTCCGCGAACACCCATACTGTGTCCTTTTGCTTGATGAGTTTGAGAAGTGTGCCGAGTCCGTGAAGGATCTGTTCCTTCAGATTTTAGATGAAGGAATGTTTGCGGACATGGATGGAAATAAGGTGAATGCTAGGAATATTATTTTTATCGCCACTTCAAATGCTGTCAGCGATCTCATATTCAAACTCCAAGAACAGCATGTGAATTTGGATTTGAAAAAGGAGCTCCTGATTTCGACTATAGTAGAAAGAGGCATTTTAAAGCCTGAACTTATAAACCGATTTGATTCAGTCGTCGTTTTTCACCCGCTTCAAGGAGGCACTGTCGATAAAATTGCAAAACTCCAGTTGCAAAAATTAGCCAAGCGATTGTTTGAAAGAGGAATTCAATTTGAAATTACGGATGCTTTGGTTTCAGACGTGGTTGTAAACGGCTTTGACAAAGAGTTTGGAGCCCGCCCCATGCAGAGATACATTCAAGACCACGTCGAGGCCGACATTGCGAAGAAAATGATTCGAGGAGAGTTAGGAAGTGGCGATAGTTTGTCGATGTAGTCCCGACCGTGTTACGCTTTTTGAATGGCTAATGGATTTTGGGAAAGACTTGAGAGGCCGTTCGTTTGCTCCGCTCCGATGGCGGATGTTACCGATGCGCCTTTCAGGAGGCTGCTTGCGGAGTATGGCAAACCGGACGTAATCTGGAACGAATTTGTGTCCGCGGATGGCTTGTCTTCAGGTGAGGGGAGGAAGAAACTCATAAAAATTCTACATTTTAAGGACGAGGAACGACCTATCGTAGCTCAATTCTTCGGGTCGAAACCGGAGAATTTCAAGGTGTGCGCCGAGTTGGCTGTCGAGCTCGGATACGACGGCATTGACATAAATATGGGATGTCCAGATAAATCTGTGAACAAACAGAGGGCTGGTGCGGACCTGATCAATAATCCGAAACTTGCGCAGGATATAATACGCACAGTAAAAAAATATGCGCCAAACCTTCCGATCTCGGTGAAAACCCGCGCCGGATACAATAAGGTCGAGCTTGAAGCCTGGCTACCATATCTCCTCGAAACTGACCCTGCGTTGATTACCGTGCATGCGAGAACTAAAAAAGAGTTGTCGCTTGTGCCCGCGCGCTGGGAGCTTGTGCGTCGCGCGAAAGAGATCGCTCTTGCTTACGGAAGCAAAACATTAATAATGGGCAACGGCGATGTCAAAAGCGCATATCATGCACTCCAGCTTGCAGAAGAAACTGGTGCGGACGGCGTAATGATAGGCAGGGCACTCATCGGAAGACCATGGTTGCTTCGAAATCTAGAATACATCAGAAAACTATATTCAAAGGATGAAAAGGAAGATGCAAAAAAGCTCTCCGATCTGAATCTTTTGCGCACGCCCGCTTTCACGCTTGCCATACTTAAAAAACACGCAAACTATTTCGATGAGTTTCTGTCCGGTGAACGCGGATTCCACAGGGTGAGAAAACACTTATCAAAATACGCAATAGGTTTTAGTGGTTCAAAAGAACTGCGCACCGCTCTAATGTCCGCTGAAAATAAGAGTGAGGTGTGTGCATTGGTGGATAAGACGGTGAGTAGATTAGAAAACGAAAAAGCTGTATAGTTTCAGTATGAAGTTGAACACCCTCTGTCCGTGGACACCGGGTGTCCAACTTCTGATTCAACATGATCTCAGATGAAATAAAAAAAATACTCGCCTCAGCCTGCAAAAGAGCGGGTTTTGGTATAACAGCTTCAACTCTGAAGAAGCCCGACATTTCAGCACATGGCGATTACTCTTCAAACATCGCGCTTGCTGTCGCGGGAATCGAAAAAACTAACCCGCGCTTAATTGCCGAGAGAATCGTAGAGTGTATTTCGAAAAACGGCATTTTGAGCAAGGTGGAAGTGGCTTCAGCCGGCTACATTAATTTCTATCTAAGCGACGAAGCTATTTATGAAGAGCTCGGGCGGGCCGAGGGTTTGAGTGACAAATGGGGTGCTGGAAAATCGCTTCACGGCAACCGAATGATGTTTGAGTATACCGATCCGAATCCTTTCAAAGCGTTCCATGTCGGACACTTGATGAGCAATGCTATAGGGGAGGCACTTGCGCGGTTGGCCGAGTGGCAAGGCGCACATGTAATACGCGCGAACTACCAGGGAGACGTCGGCTTACATGTAGGCAAGGCAATATACGGAATGCTTAGTGCCAAGAGTGGAATTCCGGCGGAAACAGCGGCTCTTCTAGACAAGATCGGATGGCTTCAGGAGTGCTACGTGTTCGGAGCGCAGTCATATGAGAATGATCCCTCCGTAAAACACAAAATTGATGTTTTGAATAAAACTGTTTTTGACAAAACCGACCCCGAGGTGAACAAGATGTATTCGCTTGGACGCGAATGGTCGCTTGCGAATTTCGAGGAGATTTATCGAGTGCTTGGAACTAAATTCGATTACTACTTCTTTGAATCAGAGGTTGCAGAAAAAGGGATTACACTGGTAGATGAATATAAAGAGAAGGGAGTATTTGTGGATTCAGAGGGTGCCGTGATTTTCGATGGCGAACCGTATGGATTGCATAAAAGAGTATTCATCACGTCAAACGGCCTGCCGACGTATGAGGCGAAGGATTTGGGGCTTAATGTTACAAAGTTTGAAAAGGAGCCGGAGCTTCAGAAGTCGGTAATTGTCACAGGCGCGGAACAGGACGAATATTTCAAGGTACTGTTTAAGGCATTTGAATTTATTGATAAAAGGATTTCTGATAATACAGTTCACGTAGGACACGGACTAATGCTCGGAGCCGACAAGAAGAAGGTTTCGTCCAGACGAGGCGGTGCGGCTTCCGGAGAAGAGTTGCTTCTAGACCTGAAGGTTTCGGCTCTTAAAAAAATTCTTGCTGGAAAAAAGGAGCTAAGCGAAAATGAGGCAGAGGATACAGCAGAAAAAATTGCTACTGGAGCTATTAAGTACGTAGTGCTGAAGCAAAACATTGGAAAAAATATTGTGTTTGATGAGGATCTAGCACTTTCTTTTGAGGGCGACTCCGGTCCGTACCTCCAGTATACATGCGCTAGAATCAACTCAATTTTAAGCGCTGCTGAAGCCGTTGGACTTGAAGCATCAATTGAAAGAACAAAAGAACCTCCGACAGAGCTTGAGAGGTATCTAATTCACTTCGAGAATGCGCTATTGCTCGCATCTATAAAGCTGTCACCAAATTACGTAACAACATATATAGTTGAACTAGCACGTCTTTTCAACTCATACTACGCGAGTCACCACATCGTAGACGCTCACAAACCAGAATCGGCGTATAGATTATATCTCGCTAAAATAGTACTTTTGACCCTTAAAAATGGTCTTAAAGCCCTTGGAATACCTACAGTAGAAAGAATGTAGCTTTTGTTGAAAAAAAGTGTGACTATGATAGGCTCAATAAACGAGCTAATAATTAAATATGACTAAAAAAGTAATTGTTAAAGAATCCAAGAAGAGAGTTTTCAAAACAGTAAAAAAGTCACAGAAGAAGATTTTGGCCAGATCGATAAAGGTTAGACTTCCGTCTCACGTTGTCCCTGAAAAGTACGTAATAAGACTAGAGCCAGATCTTAAAGAGTTCAAATTTAAAGGCGAGTCTAGTCTACATCTGCGAATAAAAAAGCCCGTAAAATCAATTACACTGCACGCAGCGGAGCTCGCGGTCATATCAGGCGTGTTACATTCAGTAGGTGGCGCAACTGCTTCTAGAATTGAACACTCAAAGAACACAGAAACTGTTGAGCTGTTTTTCGACAGGCCTTTCTCGGGTAAACATGTTTTAAACCTGGAGTTTACCGGAATACTAAATGATCGAATGGAAGGATTCTACAAGAGCACATACAAAGTTGGGGACGAGACAAGGTATCTTGCCGCCTCTCAGTTGGAATCGACTTATGCGAGGCAGATGTTCCCATGTATTGACGAGCCCGGGAGAAAAGCAGAATTTGAATTCCACGTGGTAGTTCCTGAAGGCAAAACTGCTATTTCTAATACCGAGATTGTCTCTGAAGAAGTTCTGGCTGACGGCAAAAAACTGCTTAAGTTTTCGCCAACTCCCAAAATGTCTACCTACCTTGGTGCGATGATGGTTGGAGATTTCGAAAACGAAGAGATCAAAAGTAAGCGAGGAGTTACTATTAGAGTGCACGCAACTCCCGGTAAAAAATCTCAGATGAAATTCGCACTTGGGTTCGCCGCAAAGTGTCTTGATTTCTATGAAGACTTTTTCGGAATACCGTATCCTTTGCCAACACTCGACATGATTGCTATTCCGGATTTCTCAAGCGCAGGTATGGAAAACTGGGGAGCTATTACATACAGAGAACCGGCGCTTCTGATTGACGAAGCAAATTCGTCGGCTGCTACAAAGCAGCGATGTGCAGAAGTAATCGCTCACGAACTCGCGCATATGTGGTTTGGTAATTTGGTTACCATGGAATGGTGGACACATTTGTGGTTGAACGAAGGATTCGCCACTTGGGCCTCCTTCTACTGCATGGATCACCTTGAGCCAAGCTGGCACATATGGACGCAGTTCATGGCCTTTGACTATCTAGTGGCTCTTGGCCTAGATTCTCTTGATTCGACTCACCCAATTGAGGTTGAGGTTAAACATCCGAGTGAGATCATCGAGATTTTTGACGCCATTAGCTATCGCAAGGGTGCATCAAGTATAAGAATGATCGCTGAATATCTGGGAGAAGAAACATTCAAAAAAGGCATCCAGGCCTATATGAAAAAGCACAGTCATGGCAATACGGTAACAGAAGATCTCTGGGATGCCCTAAGCAAGGCGTCTAGAAAAGACGTGCGCAAAATAATGAAGAACTGGATTGGAAAACCCGGGTATCCACTGTTAAAGATTTCTAGGGTTGCAAAGGGAGTAGAGATAGTTCAGGAGCGATTCTACTCAAGTGAGATAGAGCGCAAGAAATCAAATGACAAGACCGTTTGGACAATACCATTAGCAATAGCTTTTGGAAGCGAGAAGAATGTGAAAGATTTTCTGCTTACAAAAAAGAAGCAGATTATCCCAGTAGATTGGAAAAAGAATGCATGGGTTAATGTAAACTTCAAACACAATAGTTTCAGTAGAAGTTTATACGACAAGGAGCTGCTGAATGGATTTAAAAAAGCAAAGGACGACAAGCAGCTCACTGCCCGTGACAGAGTAGGACTCGTCAGCGACATGATAGCAACTGCAAAGAGTGGACAGCTTTCAAATGATGCACTTTTGGAAGGCCTTAAGTGGTTCGCGGATGAAAATTACTTCACTATCTGGAGTGTAATCTGTGGTGGTCTCGGGTCGCTCTTAATGCTCACAAATGGAACTAAGTACGAGAAGAAATTCGAGGCGTTTTCAATTGAAATGCTTAGTGAAATATCCAAAAAAGTGAATTGGGAATCCTCAAACAACAAGGATATTCTCGAGAGCATGCTTAGGTCTCTAATCATCGGGGAGGCCGGTGCCTATGGGGTAAGGACAACAGTCGACGAATCCAATAAGAGATTTGCATCTCATCTTTCACACAAGTCTCAAATTGACCCTGATTTACGATCGGCTGTGTACAATACTGTGGCCACTCATGGGGGTGATGCCGAATATGAAAGCATGCTCAAGCTCTACGGGGCAACTGACATGCAGGAAGAGCAGATGCGAATTGCCAAGGCTATGATGCTTTTCAAGCCGTTGCCGATTGTTAAGAAGGCCATTAAGTTTATTTTTGGCGGCGAGGTTAGACCCGGTGACGCAGCGCTCGTGATTACCGTAATGGCTGGACAAAATATTGGCGCAAGAGACGAACTTTGGAAATACCTCACAACAAATTGGAAAATGGTTACTGATTTCATGGGACGAGGACTGCATTATTTCGGATACGTAGTTAAAGCGATCATGTCAAATATGACCGACTCTCAAAAATTGAAAGAAGCTGAGAAGTTCCTGCGAAAGAATCCATGGAATGGTGGCAAAATGTCTGTTGAACAAGCGATTGAGGGGGCCAAAGCAAACCTGGCATGGAAGAAGCGGGTAGAGAAGGAGTTGGCAAAATACTTCAAATAATTCCAGGTAAAACAACAAAGTAGCGAGAATGTCTAAACATTCTCGCTACTTTGTTTAAAATTGAAAATTTATGAAAGTAGTTCATCCACTACAGCCTTCACATCAGCACCGTCAGCTTTACCCTTAAGTTCCTTTATGAGGCTTCCCACGAAAAGCCCTGCTTTTGACTTGTCTGTGACTGTTAATTTGTCCTTCATTTGAATAGCTACTTTTTTAATCTCCTCGCGCGACATCGTTGCTGGTAGGTAGGTCTCTATTATCTTCATCTCCGCAACTTCTGATTCCACAAGGTCCTGCCTTCCACCTTTCGTAAACTGATCGATGGAGTCCCTGCGTTGCCTTACCAGTCTCTTTATAACATTAAGGCACTCATTATCATTTAGCGTGTCTTGAGGTTTGCGTTTAAGCGATACTAGCTCGTTTGTAAATGCAGCTACAATGCTTCGCATAACGTTTAGCTTAAGTTCGTCATGGGCAAGCATAGCCTTCTTAATCTCTCCTTCGATTTCTTCGTGTAGCATTGTTTTTGAGAATTGATAATTGAAAATTATTGTCAGTATAGCCTAATATCTCTAAAAATGCTATAATTTACTACTTTCAAATTATGACTAGACTAAACAAAGAAGACAAAAAAACGCTCGTAAAAGGCAAACAAAGGCACATATTCGTGGATGAGCCAGTAATTAAGAAGCAGATTAGGCTCTTGATCGCAAGGAAGAAGAAATTGCTTATCCAGCTTACCGAACTCTTTGAGCGTACAAGAGAAGAGCTCATGTATATAAAATCCGAGTACGAGAGGCGCGTTGGAATCGTCCAGGCAAAATTGAGCGACCTCGATGACAGAATTTTCGAACTTAAAAAACTTCATGATCTGCTTCTAAAGAATATCTCTTACACTGATGCCATTAAGCTTCTTCGCGATCGCGAACGTGCAAGAGAAGAAAAAGAAAATGGGAAGTTTAAGGAGCAGGAAGATGAACAAAAAGAGATTTTCGATAAGATGAAAAAAATGAAGCCTGGTGAGTCAGATGAGCTAAAGAAGCTTTGGCGTAAACTTGCCTTTAGGTATCATCCGGATCTAGTTCATGAAGATTCTGACAAGAAAAGTCGCGAGCTTATGATGAAGCGCGTGAATGACGCCTATGCAAGAGGTGATTTGGTGGGCCTTAAAACTATTGAATCAGAAGGTTCTGCCGCAGAAGATGTGACCTCAGACGCCACTATGCAAGACCTTGAGCAGAACCTAATGGATACCGAAGCGTGTGTGAGGCGCGTGCGACAGAAGATCAAGGCGTTTAAAAAACTCGAATGGTACGAATGGAAGGAGAGGGTAGATGAAGCAAAAAAACTAAAAAAGGATTTCTTTGTCCAAATTGAGAAGGGTGCAATAGGTCAGATCAAAGAAAAGGAACTCGAGATAGCCACATTAGAACGCAAAGTTTCAAAGTACAAATAAGGCACTAAACAGGCACGAGTGAGGTGTGTAATTACACAAGGTTAGCGTGATAAGTCAAACAAGGTTGAACCCTGTTACAGGGTTCAACCTTGTTTGACTCTGAGAAAATGGAAAACAGTGTTTTTACCAGCTCATTACAATTGGACTCCGGTTTGCTTGTTGGCTAACTAAATTAGACACAACATTATAATTGAATTTTTGTACTGTGATCATTGGCCTAATGATCTAGTCTGCTGGCAAATACAATAAATTAATTTTGCAATGAAAATGGCCGGGTCGCTTTCGCTCCCCGGCCAACGCTCTCCATCGACAGGCAATTACCGAAGTGTCGGATATCTGCGCATCGAGGATCTGAGGGCACGTTCCGTGTACAATTCTGCTGGGCCACCCGGGAACTGCATGACGTAGCACATGTCCTCTCCGTCGTGGAATCGTGCGCCGATATCATCGGCGAATTCCATAACGTTGGAGATGGAATCAGTCTCCTCGATCAATACGACATTGGCACCGTACTGTTGAGAGCTTCCGCCATCACTTGCCATCCGTATTACCTCCTGCGCGCAATGCGCCTCTGCTGTCATCCCAAGGACCTCACCTTTAGAAAATTCATCTTTCGATAAATACTCTAAAGGTGGGGCCGACAACGCACGAGCGTTGTCGGCCCATCCCAGCCTTACCGAAGCCTACTGAAAGGGCTCGGTGGCAGGTTGTTGGCGCTCACGCTGTAGCCTCCCTCTGTATCCTTCCAGATGAAGAGGTACCCTTGCGGGTTGAAGCAGAGCACAAGCATCCTGATCGACTCCGTTTTCACGAATTCGAACAGTGCCAACTCTACGTCCTGGGCCGAGTCACTTGTCATGAGTACCTGCGCTTCGGAGAAGCGCGGGCACCACGGCGTGGTGTTCTCGGGGCCATAGGCGTAGTACCTGCCGCACTCGGGCTCAAGGCGAAGTGTGTACGGGCCGAAGGCTATCTTCGGTCGGTACGTCACATCCTTGATGCCCAAGCGCATTCCGGCGAGGTAGTAGAGAATTGCTTCTCTCCACTCGTCGGAACCGAACGCTCTCAAACCGGACACCTGGAGGTGTCGGGCACAGGACATGGTCGCCATGTAGAGTTCGTTCAGGCTGGGGGTGGTGGTTCCGGACATGGTGGGCCTCCTTGGCGGTTACGGGTTGGTGGTCGGGGACAGGTTTGGGAGAGGGCTCAAAGCTTTTCTCTCCTACTCTTGTCTTTTCCCCTTATGACCACAACAACCTACGCAGCAATCTTCACCAAGATTTTTCAGGCCTACTATCCATCCCTAGAACCACATTCTCAAGGTACTTCTAATTGTTCATCCTCGAACTCGCATGGACAATCGTAATATTGATGGATGGCGCACCATCCACAGTACATATACTGTCCGCAAACTCCTGGGTGATGACACAGTCGGCCGATTAATTTTCGGTCCGGGTCATGCTTATCCAAGCCAGATAGAAAATGACAACATCCACAATCACAATATTCCATGACCATTCTCCTTTTCCGTACAACGTACTGATAAAGAGAATTTCATCCGCTTACTTCCACTAGGGAAGGGGCAAAGGATGATTGGTCCATTCAGTCCTGATAGCCCTGACAGACTCCTGAATTCCGAATATAATAGTACACTAATTAAGTTAAACTGTCAAGTATTAAAAATTTCAGACAAATAAAGAGGCCGGGGCGCGCGTACTGCTGCGCTCCCCGGCCGGGTTACCTGGCACCATGTGCCACCATTCCTTCTCGCCGACTCAGTCGACGAGACTCCTTGAGATCCAAGACATTCCGCAAAAAACTCACGATTTGGACATTTCCCTTCCCTACCAGAGCTTGCGCCGTGATGTTTCTTAAGCTGTTCTGATTAGGTAAGTCCGACCTAATCAGTTAGTCTCTTTCGAGACAACTCAAGTCGCTGACATCACCCTAGCGCAGTAGAGCATCCACCTAGACATCGTCAGGCAAACAATAGCCTGACGTACTACCCGAAGTCTCTGTGGCCACCTATTGGCCAAAAAACCAGGCATCCTACAGAAAAGAAAACCGAATGGTGTGGCAGCACCCGTTGATTCCAACTTGTCAGCGATCGTCTCCGATCCGAGACACAAGCCAGAACTTCACTCAAGGCATTCGCCCTTGATGCGCCACGAACGTAATTATGGGGTCCTGTCATTCGAGCTTCGATGTGTTCGGTTGGAGGCATGGCCTCATCTGTTGGGAACACATACGCACGTCGAATGGACTGTTTATATCTTAGCATTATTGACAAATAGTGTCAAGCATTTTACATTTTGTTCACATCTCTGCCTAAAATACGGCCATAAATAAGGATTATTTAGAATAGCTCAAAAATTTGGTATGATTTGGAGATGCTAATTAACGACTCTGAATTCCAGAAACTTTACGAATTGCTCAATACCGAGCAGAAGCTTGCTGTCGACACTATTGAGGGTCCAGTAATGGTTGTTGCCGGTCCAGGAACCGGCAAGACACAGATACTCACACTTCGTATTGCAAATATTCTACGCCTCACTGACACAGCACCTGAACAGATACTTGCTCTCACCTTCACGGAAGCCGGCGTAATGACAATGCGCAAGCGACTTGTTTCTATTATGGGAAGTTCTGCTTATAATGTCAGCATTTATACTTTCCATGGATTTTGTAATGAAGTGATTTCAAAATTTAGCATACACTTCCGCGATCTAATCGGTTCGCGACCAGCGAGTGAGCTTGATCAGATTAATATCTTGAAAAAGATTTTTGACAGTGAGGAGTTTGAATATCTCTCCACGTCTCGTAGCCCGTATCACTATGTGCAATCGGTGCGACACACGATTTCTCTTCTTAAGCGCGAGGACGTAAGTCCGAGCGCTTTGCGTGCCCTTGCCCAGAATGAACTCGAGGAAATTAAGCGGGCTCCGGACTACTTGCACGAGAAAGGCACACACAAGGGTAAGGTGAAGGCATCGTATTCCAAGCGAGAAGAAGAGTTGGCAAAAATCATTGAACTATCTCAGGTGTACGAAAAGTATGAGGCCGAGCTTACTCTCGCTAAACTTTTCGACTTCGACGATATGATTCTTTATGTAGTGCGTAAATTGGAAAGCGATGAGAAGTTTCGACTGATAATGCAGGAAGAGTATCAGTACGTACTTGCAGACGAACACCAAGATGCGAATGGTGCGCAGAACAAGGTGCTAGAACTTTTGTCCTCGTATCACTCGAGCCCGAACATTTTTATCGTCGGAGACTCGAAGCAGGCAATTTATCGATTCCAAGGAGCGTCGGTCAAGAACTTTGAGTATGTAAAGGGAACCTTTACTGAAGTAAAAGAGATTGCGCTTACGAATAACTATCGTTCGACGCAAACTATTCTCGATGCTTCTATTAGGTTTCTGTCTCTGGGAACTGAAAAACGCGCAGAACTAAAGTCTTTGGGTAAACACTCTGAAGCCAAAATTCTCGTGACGGATTATGTTTCTAGGGAAGTCGAAGCGCATAGGATTGCTTTGGGTATTAAGAAGTTGATTGAGCAGGGCGTTCCTGAACATGAAATAGCAATATTCACTCGCACAAATAGAGAGCTTCAGATTTACTCCGATGCTCTAAGGAGAGAGAATGTGCCTGTGTCCACTATGACTAAAAGCGACGCACTCGATGATCCGCTTATTGAGAAGCTACTTACGATTGTAAAAGTTATAGCGTCTGTGGGAGACGATCAGGCTCTAGTGCGAGCACTCCACCTAGACCTATGGGATATTCCGGAGCTGGACATTTACGTTTTAGTGCGGGAAGCTACTAAAAAG
Source organism: Candidatus Vogelbacteria bacterium (assembly GCA_016215335.1). Taxonomy (GTDB): domain Bacteria; phylum Patescibacteriota; class Minisyncoccia; order Phycocordibacterales; family JACRKE01; genus JACRKE01. The sequence goes on from JACRKE010000019.1 coordinate 13,751, forward strand.
CATGTTTCAATCTGGGGATATGCGAGGAATTTGGTGGACACTCGGTGTCCACCAAGTTCCGTGGATGGAGGTATTAAGGGTATCGTAACCAGGCTCGAAGCATGGGCCAAGCTTGGACAAAATGTAGTGCCTGCAGTGCTCGTCTCAAAAATTGCGGAGGAGTCTGGTATAGTCAAACGCGCGCTTGGTAGTCCTGAGAGTGAATTCACACTTAAAAAGCTTTCACGATTTCTCACATATCTAGAAGAGTACACAAGAGCGAATCGATCTGCGCGCATCGGTGACTTGAAAAATATTCTCGAATCTCTAGATGAATTTAACATTCTTGAAGTCAAAAATGAAAAGCCTAAAGACGGCAAAGTACAGTGCATGACTGCGCACAAGTCAAAGGGGCTTGAGTTTGATCATGTGTTTATTGTAGGCGCCGTAGAGGGCAACTGGAGCGGGGGCAGAAGTAAGCGCGACTTCAAGGTCCCCGGGTTTGTTTCAGTATCTAAGGAGGATGAAGAGGCGGATGATAGAAGGCTTTTCTTTGTCGTGCTCACTCGTGCTCGTAAACAGGCGCATATTAGCCTCTACGCGAAGAAAGGGGACTCAGAATGTTTACCAAGTAGATTCGTAGAGGAGATTCCTGGAGAATTTGTAATTCGCGAATCAGTCGCGGACGAACTAACAAATTCAGATTTGGCATCACTTATCCTGCCCTTGAAGCCACAAGCGCAAAGTTTTGAAGATATAAAGAATTTTGTGAGAGCAACATTTATCGAGCGGGGACTTGCGGTGACTGGTCTTAACAATTATCTGTCATGCCCGTGGAAATATTTTTACCGCACCTTGCTTAGAGTTCCCGAACCGCAAACGGTACCCTTGATGTTCGGTAACGCAATGCACAGAACGCTCAAGGCGTATTTCGACAAGTACGCACTCAATGAGAATATGAACACGGATGAGGTGATCCAAATTCTTGAACATGAAATTAGACAGGAATATTTCTCTGAAAAGGAACTGAAAGCTTGTCTTAGGGAAGGTACCGAGGCACTCACTGGATATTTAAAAACATACAATGATTCATGGAACCGCAATCTTGTCACTGAGTATGCGGTCAGCGCAGATCTGAAAGTGGGCGAGGATATCATTCGACTTAATGGCAAGCTTGATAAGGTGGAATATATTGACGTCTGTAATGTAAACGTAGTTGATTACAAAACAGGGAAGCCAAAGTCTAGAAATCACATCGAGGGAATGACCAAAAGTGATGGAGCTGGCGAATACAAACGCCAGCTCGTATATTACAAGCTTCTCTTGAGCAAGACTGAAAATGGACTCAATATGAAAAGTGGAACAATAGACTTTGTAATGCCAAACAAGTCAGGGAAATATCAACGGGAAGAGTTCCTGATTGAGGACACAGAGGTCGAGGCTTTAGAAAAGCAGGTGCTAGAGGTGTGTAACGAAATACTCACTTCCGCATTTTGGGACAAAACTTGTGGAGAAAGTGATTGTGAGTATTGTTCGCTTCGCAAAGCAATTCACTACTGATATAATCTAAACATTAACTAATTTAAAAAACATGGAAATTGCAGCAATAAGCGGGAATCTGGATGTTTTCATACGTTTACTGGTCGCCGTAGCCTTGGGTGCGCTCATTGGTATTGAAAGATCAATGGCCCACAAGACGGCCGGTATGCGCACGTTCTCACTAATAAGTATGGGTACTGCTGCCCTAATTATTCTAAGCGAAGTTGTGATACGTAAGTATCTCGGCTCTTCTGGTGCGGATCCTCTCCGTATGGCGGCAGCTGTAGTGCAGGGGATAGGCTTTCTTGGCGCTGGAATATATGTCTTTAGCAATCATCATATGACAGGCATTACAACGGCTGCTGGACTTTGGGTGGCTGCGGCTATTGGAATAGCATGTGGTTTCGGACTATATGGAATAGCACTTATTCTAACGTTCATAACTCTATTTGTTTTTAGCGTCCTATGGCTTCTTGAGGAGAAGGTTGTTGAGATTGCCGATGAGAACAAGCTCTATGCCATAAACGAATCAGAGCATATTCACAGCAAAAAGATTAAGTAAAAAATATATCACAGTTTAAAGTAAAACCACTTCGCCACGACGAAGTGGTTTTACTTTGTGTCTCTCATCGTTGTCGCCGGAATTATACCAAGTAGCACAATAAGCCCTAGAATCAAAAATATATATTGCATTGGTACGAAATATAATGCAATTCCACCTGCAATTGGTGCCAGTAGATAGGAAGCAGGTCTGCCAACTCTAAGTAGGCTTATTATGTCTCTGTCGGTGGATCTAATTTTCTTAAAGAAGTATGTTTCGTTCATAATCTCAATGAAGCTTGCCCCCGTTCTCGTAATAAATAGGACAATACCCCAAACGATCACACTTGCCGAGGTTATGTAACTAACTGATATCGTAGCAACACTCATTATGACAAGTCCTGTGATAAGTATCTCCTTCTCGCCAAGTCTCTTGTCGGCAATTCTGCCAAGAGGCAGTTCAAATAGTACAAATGGAATAAGCATGATGGTAAACACAACACCTATCTGTTCCCATTTAAGTCCAATTGTATTGTGTAAGTATATAGGGGAGTATATGACCATCCAGGAGTAGAAAAACTCCAAAAGGAAATAGGTACTCATAATTCGCATTACGTCCGGTTTTTTCCAAATCTTTCTAAAGCCTGTGAGGGGTGTGTAAGCCTGCAATTTGTTCCTTGGAATAGTCTGCATGTCTGATCGAATAATAAACAGTAGCGGTATCATAATGAGTCCGCTTATAAGAAATACAGGAGCATATCCGACACTGCCGACAAGCTGGCCCACGATAAATGGCGACAGAGCAATTGCTATATTAACGGCAAGTAAAAAGTGGCCCCGTATATTGCCTGCTTCCTTCGCGACGGTGATATTTTCAAGATAAATATCGAGCATGACCCATACAATCATCTCACATATGAAGTAGATTACTCCCGCGAGCGCTACTTCATACTGACTACGAGCAAAGGCAAGTCCGAATGCGCTCAGGATTGTTAGAACAATTGCGACTCGCGTTACCTTAAGTTCACCTTCTTTTTTTAAAACTTGTGAAATAAATAGAAGCGCAAAGATCGCGCCGACTGCACCGGCTCCAAAGATGAAGTTGACTCCACTTTGGTCCGTAAAAGTCTCTAAATAAGAAGAGATGATATATACAAGAAAACCGTAGTGTACGGTAAAGATGAACGATGCTAAATATATTCTGTTAAATTGAGCAGGCAGTACTCTCGCGAGAGATTTCATTTCCTAATTATAACAGAGAGTAACTTCACCGAAGAAGGGGACAAGTAAGAAATTTTCAGTTTTCAATTTTAAGCATTATATTTCAATCACGACTGGAAGAATGACAGGTCTCTTGTTTGTCTGCTTGTATAAGAACTTCCCGAGATTTTCTCTGATTGAATTTTTCGCATAATCAAGATTAAGTGGATGCATACCTTCTAGAGATTGTTCCACGCACTTGCGCACAATTATTCGAGATTGTTTTAGCATTTCTTGAGACTCCTTAAGATACACTAGCCCGCGAGATACTATATCTGGTGAGCGAAGTATCTTACCTGTCCTTTGGTCTACAACAACTACAACCATAAAGACACCTTCTTCGGCGAGTGTTTTCCTGTCTCTTATTACAACTTCATTCACGTCTCCAGTGCCCAGGCCGTCAACCATAATAATGTCGTTACCGGCTTTTTCCTTGAGCGACACCAGTTTAGTACCCTCATTTTGAATTTCAATGACCATGCCATTTTCAGGAATTATTGTGTTTTCAGGTGGTATACCCGTGGACTGCGCGAGCTCGGCGTTCATGCTAAGCATGTAATAGCCGGCGTGACAGGGCATGAAAAACCTGGGTCGAATCTTTCTGTAGATCCATGCCGCTTCGTCTGCGTTTGCGTGTCCAGATGAGTGAATGTCTGCGAGTCTGTAGTCCATAATTTTTGCACCCTGTCTTGCCAGGTTATCCTTAAGTATCTGAATCTTCTTTTCGTTCCCTGGAATAATAGATGAAGATAGAAGCACCATGTCGCCCTTGTGAAGCTTGATTTTTCTGTGTGCTTTTGTGCCCATGCGCATAAGTGCAGAGTACTCGTCGCCCTGTGCGCCAGTCGCAATAATTATTACCTGATTAGGTGGGTAGTCATCAATCTGTTCAGGAGTAATGAATACGCTTGAGTCGGTCTTTATAAGCCCAAGCTCCTTTGCAATGTCTACATTTGTGACCATGCCGCGTCCATCAATTACGACTTTTTTACCGAATTCCTCCGCGGTTTTTATTACGAAAATAATACGAATAAGAAGGGATGCGAATGTCCCCATTACAAGTCTGCCTGGGACATTCCTTATGATCTCGCGCAGGTTTTGTTGGATTGTGTGCTCAGAATGTGACCAGCCGGCACGCCAGGTGTTGGTAGAATCGGACATTAGGAGCAGATTTTTCTGCCTACTTAGTGCGTCGTAGGTTGCTTCTTCTTCCGGTAGAACTTTTTGATCTATGTGGTCTACCTTTAAGTCTCCCGCAAAAATAACATTGCCATACGGTGTTTCTACGATGACGCCCATTGAGTCTGGCACGGTATGGGTCACGTTGAAGAATTTAACTCTAAGATTTCCTGCAGGGATTGTGGTATTGGTTTCTATAACCTGAAGGTTGAGTATCGGTACATTGGGGAATTCTGACTGGCGCTTTTTGATAAGCACCGCAGTCATGAGGCGAGTGTAGATGGGCGGGTTACCGATCCTGTCCATCATGTAAGGTATGCCACCAATATGATCAAGGTGTCCGTGAGTTATAAATACGCCGCGGATTTTGTCCTTGCGTTCCGCGAGATAGCTTATGTCGGGGATTATGTAGTCGACTCCAGGTACTTCTTCGCCGGGGAATTGGAAACCCATATCTATAATTACTATGTCCCCCTTGTACTCAAGGATTGTCATATTTTTTCCAACCTCCTCAACACCTCCGAGCGGGATAATGCGAATATCGCCATCCTTGAGTGGCGGAATTATAGCCTTCTTTTTCTCCTCGGTTTTTTCTCTTTTAACCCCATCTCGGGCTATCCGTTCGAATGAGGACGGGCGCGAATGTCCGTGAGCGGCATGATGAGTAGTGTGGCTATGAACTGCGTGCTGTCTCATTGGCACCGGAGAATGTGGTCTCGGATGGGATGTCGCAGGTTGGGCTGTTCGAGTTTTAAGATCGCTAAGAGTTAAGGGCGCCTCAACCCTTTTTGTAGCTGGACGCACAAATTTATGTCTTCGGCTTTGATTATTAAAATTTGAGTTACTACCTTGAGGTGGTCGCTGTCTTTGCGCTGGACGCATTCGGTCTACATCCTCTGGTGTCGCACTGTATACTCGGGCTCTCTTGTGTACCGATTTTTTGAACTGATTTTCCATTAGTTTGTATTGGCTAAATGAGTGTCTGGGTTGGTATTTACAACTGCCTACTTACTACTGCCCACTGCCTGATTATTAGTTAGTTAATTTTCTAAAGAGTGGCCAAATTTTTTCTTCACTCAAATACCACTCTGATACGTTTATAAATCTATCTGATGATATGGAAATTGACGAAAGATTCATATTCTTGAGATCCATAGGAACTACATACAAAAAAACTGGAGAATACAGAAATACTGCCGGCCGGTCTTTGTTCACAGCGCTACTGAACTGTTCGATGAGTTCCAATCTTTTCGATTCATCAGGTTGAACGCGTATTTTTTCTAAAATTTTATCCGTCTGTACATTCGTATACTGAGCAATGTTAAGTCCGGGGTCATTACGCTGAGATGAATGCCAGAATGAAAATAGGTCTGGGTCCCTTCCCACTATTTCTCCAAAAAGTAGAGCATCGTAATTTCGAGGCCTTATCACATTTTGATTTAGGTCACCTAGGTCAAGAGTCTTAATAGTCACTTCAGCTCCAATTTTCTTCCATTCTGAAGCCACGAACTCGGCTGCGCCTTTGAGTTCTTCAGAATTGACAGTCGTAAGCGTAAATTTAAGCTCGAGTGGTTCTTTTTTGTCTGCAAATATCATTACACCTTTTTTCTCATCAAGTTTCCAGCCACCTTTTTGCAGGAATGCCTGCGCCTTTAGTATTCTCTCCGAATCTGTCGCTGGTTTTGCTATTATACTGCGGTATCCGAGTGAGCCCGGTGGCAGTGGTCCATCGATTGCGGTCCCGTAGCCAGACAGTACGTTCTTGATAAGTTTGTCTTTGTCGATTGCAGCATCGAGCGCAAGTCGTACTTCTGATTTTGCGAATAATTTATTTTGAAATTGGTTGAAAAAAACTCCAAATACTCGCGGCAAAGGCGCAGTTACTATCCGATTCATGGATGGCGAAATATATTTTATAAACATTGGCGATAACGCCCCTGCGGAATTGATATTGCCGTTGTTAAGTGCGTCGAACAAATTCTCCTCACTTGCAAAAAATTTCAATTTAATCTGGGAAATTTTCGGCCGACCTAAGACATATCTAGAGAAAGATGCGAGGGTATATTCGGTTGGAACTTCCTTGTTATCCTTCTTCACTTTTGTGATCTCATATGGACCACTTCCTACCGCATTAAAGTTGAGGTCGTTAAAGGCAAAAAGCTCACTTGATGATGTTTTCCAGAGGTGCTCTGGCAAAATTCCGATTGTAGTGTTTTCCAGGAAACCCGAGAATGGCTGCTTCAGGCGGAATACAATCGCTTCATCATCTACTGCTTCGGTCGTGACTCCTTCCCAGCTTGCTCTTCGCGGGCTTTTAACTATAGGGTCCTGGGCGCGATTTATGGTATACACAACATCATCTGCTGTCAGTGCTTGTCCATCGTGGAATACTGCGTCCTTCTTTAGTTTGAACATGTACGTCATGCCGTCACTAGATATCTGGAATGATTCAGCCAGATCTGTTACAAGTTTACCATCCTCGCCAACTTTCATAAGTCCTGAATAGACTAGGGTAGAAATATCTCTATCCGAATCGCTTACTGCAAGAATCGGATTTACAAATCTTGGAGTTCCAATTATTCCCTCTACAAGTTCTCCTCCTACCGCTGGTACGGTAATCATTGTCCTTGTGTTCCAGATTTCCGCAAAAATAAGTAGTACGACTATAAATGCAGTAACAAAAAAATAGTACAGAACTGTTTGTCTATAGGAAAATGAGCGTCTGATGGACCTAACGTAACTTTTCATGAATTAGTAAAATGTTTTCCGCCAATTGTGCGCGGATTAAAAAACAAAGAATGCTTAATATTATCTAAATTTAGATTGCAAGAGCAATAATCGCGGAAGCTACGAATAGAACGGAAATGACAATTGTAGAGTTGAACAAAATCTTCTCGAAGCCGCGCTTCGTGCGAAAACTGGATGCCGAACCACCTCCGAATGCTGAGCCAAGGCCCGCCTCATTTTTTTGCAATAGAATTAGTACTATGAGAAGTATCGATAGTACGATTTGCGCGTATGGTATGTAGAGCGGAAGCGATTGCATTTGCTAGATACTAGCACGTGAAGATAGATAATGCAAATGTTATTTGACTGATTACATTTACGCGACTATAATGCGAGATGCTCAAAGGTATGAGCTTTTTATTTTATCAATAATTATTAATCAATAAAAAATATGGCTAAAAACATAGGCATAAAGCCACTTGGAGACAGGGTAGTGGTGAAGCCAACAAGCGAGCACGAGAGAGGGCAGAAAACAAAGTCGGGTATTTTTATTCCAGAAACTGCGGAAAAGGAAAGATCCGAGAAGGGGGTAGTAGTCGCAGTGGGCAAAGGTAGGATTTCTGATGATGGCAAATTGATTCAAATGAGCGTAAAGATTGGTGACCATGTGTTGTTTGCAAAATATGGACCGGACGAAATTAAGCTTGATGGAGAAGATTACTTTATATTAAGTGAATCAAATATTTTAGCAGTAATCGAATAACATTCTTATGGCAAAACAGATAATCTATGGTGAGGATGCGCGAAAGGGTCTAAAGCGCGGAGTAGACAAGGTGGCAAACGCTGTTCGCATTACCATCGGCCCCCGTGGACGAAATGTTGTAATAGACAAGGGTTACGGAGCGCCAACTATTACAAATGACGGAGTCTCTATCGCAAAGGAGGTAAGCCTTTCGGACAAGATTGAAAACATGGGTGCTGAGATTGTGAAAGACGTTGCAAACAAAGCGAATGACAATGCGGGCGATGGAACGACAACAGCCGTTATTTTGACTCAAGCAATTGTTGAGGAAGGATTCAAAAAGACCTCACTCGGTGCAAATGCCATGGGAGTCCGAACTGGAATAGAGCATGCAACGAGAGATGTCGTCGCGGCGCTCAAGGAAATCTCAAAGCCAATAAAGGGTAAGCAAGAGATTATTCAGGTAGCGACAGTGTCAGCCGAATCTGCGGAGTTCGGTAAAATTATTGCTGATGCTATTGAGAAAGTTGGAAAGGATGGAGTTGTGACAGTAGAGGAGTCGCAGACTTTTACGGTCGAATCAGAGGTCGTTGAGGGTATGCAGTTTGACAAGGGATATGTTTCGCCTTACATGATCACAAATCCTGACCGAATGGAGGCGGTATATGAGGATGCGCCCATTCTCATAACTGACAAAAAAATCTCAACAATCAAGGAAATCTTGCCTCTTCTTGAAAAAATTGCACAGCAGGGAAAGAAGGACCTTGTCATTATTGCAGAAGATGTGGACGGTGAGGCACTATCAACACTCATTGTAAACAAGCTCCGAGGCGCATTTAACACTCTTGCCATTAAGTCACCAGGATACGGTGACAGAAAGAAGGAGATGCTCGCTGATATTGCCATTATGACTGGAGGAAAAGTTGTAAGTGAGGAGACGGGGCAGAAGCTTGATACAGTAGGAGTTGAGATGCTCGGTCGTGCACGACGAGTAATAGCTACCAAGGACAATACAACAATTGTAGGAGGCAAGGGCAAAAAGTCTGAAATTGATGCACGAGTTGCTCAACTCCGAACACAAGTCACAAATACTGAATCATCATTTGATAAAGAGAAGCTACATGAACGAATCGGGAAGCTCTCCGGCGGAGTGGCTGTCATAAAAGTTGGCGCTGCAACCGAAGCTGATATGAAGTACAAGAAGCTTAAGATAGAGGATGCTGTAGAAGCTACAAAGGCAGCGCTTGAAGAGGGAATAGTTGCTGGGGGCGGAGTTGCACTCATAAGAGCCATGAACAAGGTTGCGGAGAAAGGTGTTAAGTGTCCTTCGTCCGACATTAAAGATGAGTTCGAGGCGGGTGTTCAGGTATTGCTTTCATCGCTTTCTGCACCACTTAGACAAATTGCCGTAAACGCTGGAAAGGAAGATGGCGCAGTAATTGTAGATAAAGTAAAAAACGGAAAAGGGAATGAAGGGTACGATGCGGGTAAGGATCAGATGGTGAAGGACATGGTCGCGGATGGAATTATTGATCCCGTGAAAGTTACTCGCACAGCTTTGGAGCATGCCGCTTCTGCGACGGCAATTCTGCTTACAACCGAGGTTGCGATTGCTGAGGAGCCTAAAAAAGATGAGGTACACGGAGCAGGAGGACACGGTGGTGGAATGGAAGGGATGGATTACTAGATTAGGTTGTAGTTTGTCACCGCCTGTGGCGGGACCCCGCTTGAAGCGGTGGTAGTGAGTAGTTTGTAGTAAATACATAATTCAAAAAAATACCGCGCGGGCTTAGCCCGCGCGGTATTTTTTTATTGAAACACCCAGTTGACAAAGTGTAAATGTGCTGATATAGTCTCGAAGGCTAAGTTATCATTACTAAACTGTGCAGCTTTCGAATGAGTTAGAAAGTAATTTCTGATTCATTCGAAGGCTGCACACAGTTACTTTACATTCACGTGTGTAAGCCTATTGAGGAGGTAATACTGATGAAGCAGTTCAGGTTCATCCTAGTGTTGGTGCTTGTATTTTCCGGGCTTCCTGTGATTCTGCGCGCTGGCGACGATAGACATCAGAATATCGAGATGTCGAAGGAAACCGCTAGGCTCGCGGCAGAGGCCATGCGCATGGGACCACACCCGAGCGAACAACAGCGACAGTATGTCTACCAGGCCATTACGGCACTCAGGAAAGAGCTTTCAGTGGCTAGGTATGACTTTTCTACTACTTGCGCCAAAATTGACAAGCTCGATCTCGCCGCCGCGAACTCTTCATCAGTTCTTGGAGAGATTGAGAAAATGCTTGGCATCCATAGTGACGCTGGGCTGGATAAGCCGACGAAGCGACTCAAACCGATCATGAATGCAATCGATACGCTGAAGAAATTAGCCAACACGAAGGTGACCTCGCTCCCACTGTCAGCAGTCGTTAGTCGAGTCGAGGGTCACGAAGGCCGTCTAGGGCAAGTTGAAAGAGTTTCCCTAGAAGCGAATGTTCGGTTACGTCACGAGATCGAAAGGCTGATTTTGCGAAATCGTCTTCTGGAACAGTACGCTCTTACGATGTCGAACGCAGTGTTCAGCATGGTGGATGAGTGGGGCAAATCCGCCCTGAGCTCGAACCAAGGTTTGAGGTCCGTTGAACAGCAGTACGGCACCACGAACGACACCTACGAGCTGTGAATTACGAAATGTACTTTTAACAAAAATTGACGCATACTAGAAAGGCACCCGATGAGGGTGCCTTTCTTTCACACATGTATCCACAAATTCTAACCAACCTACAAAAGATTGTCACATATATCACACACAAA